>CAZJXZ010000311.1:0-3109 GCA_964549955.1 uncultured Eubacteriales bacterium | reverse complement strand
ATGGCTCCTCGACCGAAGGGAGAGGAGAGCGAAGCCTGAAACCGAGCTGCTTTTGTCTCGCCGGGGCAAAAGCAGCGTGTTTTCAAAGCACTTATCCGGAGCCCCTTAAAATTGAATCACGACCTCTTTCCTCGAATACTCTCCCCCTTTCCCCTCAAATTTTATTCGAATCCTCTTCTCTGCTCCATCCGCTTGGACAACTTCTGCCTCCTTCAGGGAGACCAAGGTGCGGGGTGTGATAAGGTTCAGAATATAATCTTTCCCTCCCAATCCTTCAACAACTATCCGCAGCTGCTCAGCCTTGAAGCTCGCTCGAATCACTTTCAGGCCAGAGGCTCTCTCCCCGATTTGAGGGAAATTCAGAGGCAAGTAAATAAGAATCGCCTTCTCGGTCATGACTTCCACCAACTTTTTTCCTTTTATCTCAAGCCCGATCTCAAGGCGAACTTCAGCGCTGCTATCGTCAATCCTGAAATCTCGTGCCTCACCATTCACCTTAACTTCTTTCACCCGTGTTCCATAGCCTAATGAAGGGGAAAAGAAGAGACGATAGGAAGCTCCAACCTCAGCCTTAGGCTCGACCTGCAGAGAAAGTTTGCCCTCAGAGCGCTGGAGTAGAAAATCAAAAGTCTCATTCCCTATCCTAAAATTTCTGACAGCGCACGCATCCCATTTTCCAGGAAGAGTCGGCGCGAATTCAATCTCTTGAGTCAGAGCACTTCCTCTCAATCCTAAAAGGCCCCTGACCAGGCAGGTGATGACCGGCGAAGAGGAGAAAACTTGGTGCGGGACTGCTTCTTCGAGTGGCTTGAAAAACTCGCCAGAGAAAAGCTCAGGGCAAGAACCCAAGGCGTTGATAAAAGTGTTATAAGCCAAGCTCATCAGGTGGGAAAAACCTGAGAGCGAGCGGCCGTAGTTATATTCTGAAAGACAGACGTATCCAGTAAGAAAAGGCCAGACCGAGCCGTAATTGTAATTCAATGGGTCATAGTAAGTACTCTTGGGCGAAAGGGACCTGACTCCCCAGTCTGTGCTCATTTCAGAGGAGGCAAAGAGGTCAAGGAGGTTGTCTGCCCTTTCCTGAGGAAGCTGCTTGAAAAAAAGAGGCATGGCAGGCCAGACTGTGGTCTCCATCAAAGGCTTGTCCTCGACAGTCAGTGCATGGGCATATCTTCGCTCCTCCTCAATCCAAAATTTCTCGCGGATCACTCCAACGGCCTTCTCAAACGACTTCTTTGCTTCTTGCGAAAGGCCTCTTTCTCCCATGATTCGGGCAAGCTCTGAAAAAATCCGATGGGCTTCAGCGGAGAGTGCGGCCAGATAAATATCAGATTTTGTGTTTTTCAAAAAAGCCCCCAACTCCAGCGCTGCCAATCCGGCTGCCGTGTTTTCCATGAGGCCGTCGCCGTCTTTGTCAGAAGAAAGGACATATTGATAGGCTTTCTTCAGCGACGTCCAGCTCTCCCTGAGAAAGCTTAAATCTCCAGACCAATGAACATAATCTCCAACCGAGACGATATAGTAGGGAGTTGTATCAGCATGATAGAAACCATAAGGATAATCCTCAAACCAGCGGATAAAGCCTGCCGCTTGAGATAGCTCATGCATAATTTTCCCGTCCTGCCGCTGGTTCGATCTGATGAAAGTCAATGCCTGCCGGGTGATATCGAACGAGCCGTAGCTGGTAATAGCCCAGGAATTGAAGAAAGCGTCGCCCCCAAAAAACCAGTCAAAGCCGGGCCTTTCGCTCTTCCCAGAAAGGCCGTAGCCAGCCACCAATCCGCATCCCAGCTGAGGATTGCAGACAAATGCCTCATCGACTGCCTTTTTGGCCCATTCAAAAGCTTGGTTCAATTTTTCGTTAGGTGTTCGAATGGAGAGATTCTCTTTTGCCAGTCTTTCGAAATGCTCGAACTTCTCAAGGTAAAGCTCCTTGAAGTTTTTTCCAAGCCGGGCATAGGCCTCATCAGCCTTTGCCCTGTTTTCATGGCTTGCGGCGATAAAGATAGGAAAGAATGTCTGTTTCGAACTTTCAGGCGTGGCTTTGATTCTTATCTTCATCTCTCCCTCTGGAAGGGCGTGGGCTGGGCCAGTGGAAAATCTTTCGCCAGCCGGACTGCCGACAAGGGCAACATTCTTTCTTGTCCCCTCTGAAAGGACAAAATATTTCTTTTCATTGTCCCAGTAGCTATACTGGCCGCCCAATCCTGCCGGCCACATAGGCTTCAGGTCAGGAGTGAAGCTGGCCACGATTGAGATGGGCTTGATGGTCTCGACTGAAATAAGGATGACTGCGCCCGACTCTCTCAATGGAGTGAAGAAGATTTCCTCTACCTTGAACGAGGAATGGGTATAGCGAAGAATTGTCTGATGAGGATAAACATCTATCTTGGTTGCCACCTGTCGCCCATCTATGATTTCATTCTCCTCTTCTGCCAAAAAATAGAGTTGAAAGTTATGAAGAATTTTGTAAGGATAAATCCAGATTTCCAGATTTCCGCTTTCTGTTCCCAGAATGGCGCTTTTCTGACCCAGGCTATCGAAATAAGCTCCAGGCTGAACAGGGCGCTCCAGATGAAGCCCAGAAGCTTGCAATTGAAACTTCTCGATATATACCTCATCATTGCCCAAAGAAAAAATGGAGAGCAAACTAAGAATTAATAAAAAGAGGATTGCCTTTTTCATTTTTTTTCCTCCTTGTTCAGGAAATCGGCTTTGGCCTATGCTCATTTATAATCCACTGCCTGATGATTTTTCAATACATTTTCCTTGAATCATCGAGGTTTTTATGTCAATATTTTTCCTCATTTTAAATTCATTCTTTTCTTCATCGGAGGCTGAGCGATGTCATCAATGTTTCAAGCTTTAAAACCCTCCCTTCTCTGGAAACATTTTGAACAGATTCTCAAGATCCCTCATTGCTCGGGCAATGAAAAAGCTCTTGGCGATTATATTGTCTCTACGGCTGAGCGCCTGAATTTGAGCTGGAAAAGGGATAAGGTCGGGAATGTGGTCGTCGCCAAAAAGGCATCACCCGGACACGAGAAGTCCGGGACTGTCATTCTCCAGGGACATATGGATATGGTCTGTGAAAAAAATTCCGATGTTG
>CAZJXZ010000310.1:0-3116 GCA_964549955.1 uncultured Eubacteriales bacterium | reverse complement strand
AGAACCTCGAGCTGTTTTACGGCTCGATCGCCAACGACGAGGATTACATCAGCGTCACGCCCACGAAAAGAATCATCAAACGCTTCGAGGACGTCAAGCAGAATGTCCCCTTCTGGATGAGCCCGGATTTCAAGTATGTCCGGCATGAGCTGAAAGACCTGGAGATAAAATTCGCCCGCTGCGGCGAGGTGGCCTGGTTCTACTGCGTGCTGGACGACATCAATACGTATAAGGGCGAACCGGCTTCATGGGAGAACACCCGCTGGACGGGCGTCGTGGAAAAACGCGACGGCCGCTGGGTCGTCGTCTCGCAGCATTTCTCCTTCGCCAGCGATAAATAAGGCATAACAACGAACTGATGCTGGTTTTTTCTGAAGAGTTAAAACTGAATGAATGAAATAGCAAGAATAGTAAATTCATGGTTGTGCGGCGTTATCAATATGGATAAAAATTGAAACAGGAGGGATATGATGAAAAAACAATTTATTACGATTTCTGTCGCTTTGCTTTTCTCGCTTGCTTTTGCCGGCAGAGTGGCTTCTCAAGGGATTACGTCGCCGGATTATGAAGCAGCGAAAAAAGCCATCGAGCAATGAAAAAAATTAAAACAGGATGGAAGTTGCCGCCCCTGTGTTTGCCCGTGGCCCTACTGGGAGCCAACGTTCGAGGTAAGCCGAACTTTTTTACCATCGCCTGGTTCAACATGTTGCAGGAGAACCCGCCGCTCCTCGCGGCCAGCATGGGAAAGATCTACTACACCCGGCAGGGCATAAGGGAGAACAAGACCTTCAGCCTGAATATTCCATCGACACATATGGCCAACATCGTGGATTATTGCGGGCTTCACTCAGGCTCGAAAGTGGATAAATCCCACCTTTTTGATGTCTTCTACGGCAAACTCAAAACGGCACCGCTGGTGAATGAGTGCGCGCTCAATATCGAATGCAAACTCGTGGACTCCAAAGAACTCGAGACAATGGACCTCATCATCGGTGAAATTGTTCAAGTCTACTGTGAAGAGAAGTGCCTCTCTGACAACAAACCTGATTACGAAAAAATAGACCCACTCCTATTCTTCATGCCCGAAGGCCCCTACCTTAAGATAGGACATGTTATCGCCAAAGCATTCGATGTCGGAAGAGATCTAAAACCACTGAAAAAATCAATTCGTCGTAGGAAATGAAAAATTGTCGATTATGAATGGCGCCGTGATGAATCAGAGAACCGATAGGGTTCTCTTCGTGTGGCTTCTCCTCACCAGCCTGTTTGGAGTTCTGATGGGCTTGCCCTGGACCCTTGCCGTTCTCAGAGACAATCCCAGCACGGGGTGGTGGTGGGAGGCAGCAGGAAGCCTTCTCTTTCTCATACCAGCGTCAGCGGCAGGAGTATGGCTAGGCAAGAAGGTGGGCTTGGGATCCGGATTGAGGGAACTCATCTCAGGAATGCCCGGATGCTGGAAGCACGTGCGCTTGGCTTCCGTGCCTGCGACGCTGGTTGGTTTGACATTGGGTGTAATCGGATTCATCAGCCAAAACGTTGTGCCGAAGGACGTGTTGATTCCGGAGTTGAATAATCCGAACACCTTTGAGTGGCTACTCAGATGTCTCAGTGCGGCACTGACCGAGGAGATCGCTTTTCGCTTTGGTCTGATGAGTTTCTTCGTCTGGATCATTCGGTCAGTTGTCAAGAGAGCCGCTGTTCATGCACCATCCCTGTGGATTGGAAACCTGCTATCTGCCCTTGTGTTTGCCGCTGCGCATTTCCCGCAACTCGAGCTTCAGCGATATGGCTTGAGCCTCTTTATTCCATTCGTCGTGTCCAGCTCCAGCGTCGGGATGATCATGGGATGGTTATATATGCGATACAGCCTGGTTTCAGCCATTGCGGCTCATCTTGTTACCGACCTGATGATATATGTCATCCCAAGATTGGTGGCCGTAATCACGTGACCTTGACTGTACAAGTCGGGAATTCTGCGGCCGTAAACCTGCTTCCCAGCCAGAATTTGGGCATAAATACGGTCACGCCCGACGTTTTGTTTTAGCCTGGGGTAGCGTAAGTTATTGAGAATAATGGTGGGCGATACAGGATTCGAACCTCTGACTTCTACCGTGTGTAGGAAGCCAAGGCGCAGAAAATAAACGATTTCCTTGAAAACAAACGTTTTTCGGCGCCTTCCGGATTGCGATATCTTTCGATATTTTGATAGATTTTTTGATTCCTTGCGATATTTTTGGGCGCATTTTGGGCGCTGAATTCGGCCTCCAGGCCTCTTCGCTCCGGCCCCCAATCATCCTTGACAGGTTCCGAGCCCCTTCTTATGCTCCCTCATGATGCTGGGTGGGATAATTGAAGCAGAGAAGTGCTCACGCCCAGCCCCCAGGGGAAAAGGAATTTTCGATGTATTGTAGATATCATTCGCTGATCTCTAAAAAGAAAATCAAGTTTAGCGAGGAACTCATGAGGTTTGATATTCGGTGTCTTGGAGTTATGGCATTGATCGGTTTTCATTTGGCCTCAGTTGGGTTGGCCGTCGAAACGGAGATCGTCAAAATACCCAAGGGAAAAGGGGAACCGGTGCTGCTGGATGGATTGTTTTCGCCGGGAGAATGGGACGATGCTTGGCAGAGAGACTTGGGATCCGGGGTGAGGCTCTATTTAAAGAAATCGGGAGGACATGTTTACATTGGGGTTCGGTATTCGCCGTTTAAAGGCTCCGTCGCCGATCTCTTCATTTCTCCGGATGGACGGGCAATCTTCCATCTCCATGCCTCGGCCCAGATTGGAGAACGCCAGGTTCAAGAGACCTCAGGCAGCTGGGATAATCCAGAGTTCGTCTGGGGCGACACGTCCGATTGGTACGCCAACGAAATTCGCTGGAATCAGAAGCGCATGGATCAACTCATAAAGGAAGGACACGGTCAAAATGAAGCCCAGGCAATGTCTTTCTACCGGTACGACGGATTCGAGTTTCAGATCAGAGCCTCCAAATTTTCGTCGAAATCGTGGCTGTTTCGCGTCGAAGCTCCCATCCCCCCAGATTGGGAGCATCCAATCGTCTTTCCAGCCGGGACAATGATGACAAAAACGGACGGCTGGCTGCGGCTGATCCTGGA
>CAZJXZ010000309.1:0-3119 GCA_964549955.1 uncultured Eubacteriales bacterium | reverse complement strand
TAAGGTTCTTTTTGCTCTGGCATTCTTTCATGGCTGACTCCGCAAAAATTCAAGCTTCGATTATTCTGAGATGTCCTTTCCTCGGTTTTTATTTTCAAGGGTTTTGTTAGCGACTTTCTCAGCACCTCAATCCTTGGCTGTTTTTTTGAGGGAAATTCAATCCTAAATTTCGAACGCAAAAGCCAAACTTTGACAATGGTTTTTAAGCAGAAAATTTATTATAGCAAAAAGAAAATTTAAACAAAAACATCTTCTTCAAGATTGAAGAATCCGCAAATCCGTGGTATGAAGAGGATCAGGCTGGGTGTTGAGAAGACCGTATAGAAGGCTCAGGCAGAGTGGTTCGAAAGCACGCAGCTTTTGCCCCAGCGAGGCAAAAGCTGCTCGGTTCAAGGCTTCGCTCTCCTCGACCTATTGGAGGGATTGCTTCGTCGCTTCGCTCCTCGCAATGCCCGCTCAGCCTTCCACACGGCTTTCTCACCACTCTGCCTTCGCCAAGCGGGGCAAAAGCGGCGTATCTTCGAAACACCCAGCCTGATCCCTTACATTGTCTTCTTCGAGGGGTTGATATATACTTCAGGGCGGAGAAATTGGCAAAGAGGAAAAAACAATGGCCCGCATGACTGAAAAAGAAGCCAAAGCCGGCTTGAAAGAAAGACTTCCTGTGATCGAGACATTTCCCAATCAATTTCCCGACTATGAGATAAGAATAGAATTTCCGGAGTTTACTTCTGTCTGTCCCAAAACCGGTCTTCCTGATTTTGGAAACATCACCATTCGCTATGTTCCCAAGAAGCGCTGCCTGGAGCTCAGGTCATTGAAGATGTATATGTTAGCTTACCGGGATCTCGGCATTTTCTATGAGAATGCGGTCAACAGAATTCTCGAGGACATCGTCAAAGCCTGCAGACCGGTGCGAGCATCAGTGAGCGGGGAATTCAACCCAAGAGGCGGAATGAAATCAGTGGTCGAGGCTCGATATCCCCGGGCAGGGAAGAAATAAAAGCAGGCCCGATTCTGATTGTTTAGGCTGCTTTATCTTGAGACATTTCATAAATTGCCCATGTTTGCTATCAAGGCATCGCCACGTCGCTTGGCCGCTAGCTATGGCACTTTTATTATTGCCTTGGCATAGGGCTTTATAAAAGTAGGTTCCTCAAAAATTTTCTAGGGAGGCTGGAGAATGAACCAGATAAAATCAAAAAAGATTTTTAATCTCTCTTTTTTGGCTTTATTGCTTTCTCTGGGAAGCCTTTCTCTCGCTCAGGATTACGGAGTTTCCGCAGTCAACGACAGCTCGAAGATATTGCCCGAGAGCGAAAGAGCAAGGGTGAAGAACGAATGGCTCAGATGGAGGCTGGACCATATCATTCCGGAGTTGATGCGCAGGGAAGGAATAGATATGTGGCTGGTCATCAACCGTGAGTACAACGAAGACCCTGTTTACCTGAGCCTTGTGCCTGAGCCGACCATGGCTGCTCGAAGGACATCCATCCTTATCTTTCATGATAAAGGCCAGGAGCTTGGAGTCGAGAGGCTCTCAGGCAGCTATTACGGGATGGAAGGCTGGTACAAGCCAACCTGGCTGGACAAGAAGAAAAAACAATTTGAAAGCCTGGCAGAGGTTCTCAAGCAGCGGAATCCAAAAAAGATCGGGATAAATGTTTCTTCAGCCTGGGCATTTGGAGATGGCCTGACGGCCAGCTTGAAAGAGGAGCTGGAGAAAGCCATCGGACCCGAACTCTCTTCCAGACTCGTCTCCGCAGAACACCTCTGTGTCGGCTGGCTTGAGACCAGAAGCCCCCAAGAACTCAGCGTCTACAGGCACGTCTGCGGCATAGCCCATGATATCATCGCCGAGTTCTTCTCCAATAAAATCATCACTCCGGACATTACCACTACCGATGATGTCGTCTGGTGGATAAGACAGAGGGTTACCGACCTCGGGCTCGAGACCTGGTTTCAACCTTCGATATCCATCCAGCGGCATAAGAAAGAAGCTGCCAAATATGCTGGTGCGATAAAAACCATTCGAAGAGGCGACATTCTCCACTGTGACTTCGGCATCTCCTATCTCGGCCTCTGCACGGACATGCAGCTGCAGGCTTATGTCTGTAGAATCGGCGAAGACGATGTTCCGCAGGGCCTGAAGGAAGCATTGAGAAGAGCTAACCGGGTGGCAGAGATTTTCATGAATGAGTTCAAGGCAGGCAGGTCGGGCAACGAGATTGTCGAAGCGGCGATGAAGAAGGCTGAAGCAGAGGGACTGAAGCCCCTCATTTATTCCCATCCTGTCGGTATCCATGGGCACGCGGCAGGTCCGCCGATGGATGCCAGAAGCCCTGAGGCTGCCCCTGAAGGGAATAGGATTCGAGCGGAGTATCCTCTCTATGCCAACACCGTTTATTCCATCGAATTCAGCAGCACAACCTCTGTTCCTGAATGGGACAGCCAGGATGTCAGGATTGGTTACGAGGAGGATGCTATTTTTACCGTGGAGGGTTGCAGGTTTATCGATGGACATCAGGTCAAATTTTATTTGATAAAATAAGCAGAATAAAACATCCCTAATTGTTTGAAATGGGTGAGGGGTTGCAGAATAAGAATCATTTGAATTCTTAAGCCGATAAATATATAAATATATTTGGCCTTGATGATCGCTAAAGAAATCCTCATCAGCTCACGTCTCCAGCACTGGATCAAGAACCTTTTTATCTTCGCCGCCATTATCTTTTCCCAGAATATTTTCAATCTCTCACAGCTAGGAAAAACAATTGTCGCCTTTATTTCTTTCTGTCTTCTTTCCAGTTCTTTCTATATTTTTAACGACCTTCAAGACCTTGAAGAGGATAAGCGACATCCCTTAAAATCAAAGAGGCCTTTAGCTTCAGGGAGGCTCGAAAAATCTTACGCCCTAATATCATTCGCTGTTTTAGGTGTTTCAGGCCTTATCCTTGCCGCTTTGCTGAATTGGCCCTTCTTCTTCATCTCGCTCCTTTTTTTCTTCCTTCAGGTCGCCTATTCATTATGGTTGAAGCATGTCGTCATCCTCGATGTCTTTGTTATCGCTGCCGGCTTTTTCATCCGGGTTGTGGCTGGAGGCTTGGCGATCAAGGTCA
>CAZJXZ010000308.1:0-3156 GCA_964549955.1 uncultured Eubacteriales bacterium | reverse complement strand
TGTCTTTGCTCAAAACCCAGCGGCGGTCGAGATAACTGTAGCTTCGAGGAGGAACATCGTTGATTCTGTCCCAGACCTCTTCCGTCTTCTTGTTGGCGTAGGGCAGGACATTCTCTTGGAGATAGAAGGATGCAAAACTGACTAAAATGGACATGACCAGCAGAGGAAGGACAGCACGGTAAAGGCTTATGCCGCAGGTTTTCATGGCCGTGACCTCGTTGAATTTGGTCAGAAGCCCTAAAGAGAGAAGAGTTGTGGTCAAGGCGGCCACTGGAAAGATATACCGAACAAAATCTGGGATACTGTATAAAATGTATTCAAAGAGGAGGCCAAGGGGCTTATGGTGCTCATAGATATTGTCAATCCTTTCGAAAAAGGTGACTATGGCAAAAATCAATATCAGTCCGAAAAAGATAAGGAAAAAAATGGCCAAATATTTTCTAAGGATATAACGGTCCAGGATATTGGGAAAGCGAAGAGAAAGACGGAGCCTTTTTCTGGAATAGAATTTCTTTTTTTGCTGAGCAGGCTTCTGCTTCTCCTCTCTGGAAAGGCGCAAAAACCCAAGAAAAGGCATGGATTCTTTTATAGAGCCGCTAAAAAGGGCAAGCCCAGCGAGCAAGAGGAGGATGTCGGCTCCCCACATTCCAAGGAAAGGAGAAAGCTCGCCATCCATGGCCAATTTTTCCCCTGCCGTAATCAGAATGTAATAGACCAAGATTACTCCCAGGCTGATAGTGAATCCGCTGGTTCTTCCTCCTTTTTTGGTCGACGCCCCTAAGGGAAGGCTCAAAAGGCCGAAGATCAGGCAGGCGAAAGGAAGAGCAAATTTCTTATGAATCTCGACCCAATAAGAAAGATAATCATTCCATCTTCTTCCGTATTCAGACTTTTTTTCCTCGGCAGCTTCTTTCTCCTTGCTCAATTTTTCCAAATCCCGGTTGATGATTTTAATATCTTTGAGCAGCTCTCCGATGTCTTTTTCTTTGACCCGTTTGACCAAAGTTGCAGAGAAAAAATTCTCGACATTGATCTCTTGCTCGAAGTGTTCAAAGGAAGTCACTCCGTACTTATCAGGTTCTGAACGAGAATAGGAATGGACGGCTCCGTCGTGAAGTTCAAGGACGGCCCTCCTCATCTCAGGATAAAAATTCAGCCTGCCCTGTTTGGCCGAGATAGACCTGGGCTCTTGGGCAGGGTCAGAAATATGGACAAAAACATTCTCCCAGTTTTTTTCTTGGGTCATGCCTTTCATAAAAATGACCGTGTTGGGAATGGACTCATCGAATTCACGGGGATGAATCTTGAATTTAACCTTGCTCAGCACGGATTGAGAGAGGGAAGACTTTAATTCATAGTTAGAGTCCGGAGCAAGATAAAGGGCAAGATAAGAGCTCAACAGCCAGCCAAAGAAGGAGAAAACAAGCAAAGGGCGGAGAAGCCTCTTGTAACTGATTCCCAGAGTTTTAAAAGCCATGACCTCCAAATCTGTCGAAAGGCGGCTCAGTCCAGCCAGGGCTCCCATCAAAACTGCCATCGGCACGGTGAAAGCCAGGATGGAAGGGATAAGATAGAGCAAAACATTTGCTGCTTCTGCGAAAGTCACTCCTCTGGTGATGAAGACTTCTGATAAAAGAAGAATCTGGTTCATCAAAAGAACAAAAGTGGAAACAAGGAGGCCGACAAAAAAGGGTGGGATCAGCTCTTTAAGAATATAACGGTCAAAAAATTTGAACACTCTTTTTTTTATACCACAGAAGAGGTCTAAAAAAAAGAAAGGCCCTGCTCAGGCCAGCGGATTCAAAAACACGCAACTTTTGCATTGCCAAGCGAAGCCAGAGTGGTGAGGAAGCCGTGTGGAAGGCTGAGCGGGCATGGTTCCTCTCCGAAGGAGAGGAGAGCGAAGCCTGGAACCGAGCCGCTTTTGCCTCGCTGGGGCAAAAGCGGCGTGCTGGTGAACCACTCTGGCTGAGCGCTATTCAAACGGTTTTTTCACCCGCTGGCCTTCGCAGAAATTATTTCCCATCGCGCGGGAAAATCAGCGTGCTCCAAACTCCCAGCACGTTACCTTTAATACATTTCAGTACATATCGCTCGGCGGTGGCGGGTATTTTGGGGCCTTCTCTTCTTCAGGAATCTCGGAGACCAAGCCTTCTGTGGTCAGGAGCAATCCGGCGATGCTCGAGGCATTCTGGAGAGCGATGCGGACAACCTTTGTCGGGTCGAGAATGCCGGATTTGACCATGTTCTCAAATTTCTCGGTGAGGGCGTTGAACCCCATATCCTGCTCCATCTCTTTTATCTTCTCGACCACAACCGAACCTTCTTGACCGGCATTGTTCGCAATCTGACGCAGAGGTTCTTCCAAGGCTCTCTTGATGATGTTGACGCCAATCTGCATGTCGCCCTCTAACTTTAATTTCTCAAGGACTCTTTGGCATCTTAGAAGGGCAACTCCTCCTCCAGGAACAATTCCTTCTTCGACAGCGGCCTTGGTGGCGTGCATGGCATCTTCAACCCGAGCCTTCTTCTCTTTGAGCTCGGTCTCGGTAGCAGCTCCGACTTTAATCAAGGCCACACCGCCAACCATCTTGGCCAGCCTTTCCTGGAGCTTTTCTCGGTCATAATCAGAGGTTGTCTCCTCAATCTGAGCCCTGATCTGCTTGATTCTGGCCTGGACATCTGCGTTTTTTCCTCCGCCTTCGACAATGGTCGTGTTATCTTTGTCGATGACAACCTTTTTGGCCTCGCCCAGCCAGTCAAGCCCGACATTTTCCAGCTTCACGCCGATGTCCTCGGTGATCACCTTTCCTCCGGTGAGGGTGGCGATGTCTTCGAGCATGGCTTTCCGTCTGTCGCCGAATCCTGGAGCCTTGACTGCACAACAGTGGAAGGTGCCTTTAAGCTTGTTGACAACCAGAGTTGCCAGGGCTTCACCCTCGACCTCCTCGGCAACAACCACCAAGGGACTGCCTGTCTTGGCCACGTTTTCAAGCAGAGGAAGAAACTCTCTAAGGTTGCTGATTTTCTTCTCATGGAGAAGGATGTAGGGATTCTCCAAGACGCATTCCATCCGGTCAGGGTCGGTGATGAAGTAAGGTGAGAGATAGCCGCGGTCGAACTGCATTCCCTCGACAACTTCCATGGTTGTCTCCA
>CAZJXZ010000307.1:0-3157 GCA_964549955.1 uncultured Eubacteriales bacterium | reverse complement strand
CTAATCAAAACCTTCATCGTCCCGGGCTTTTGCGCTAAAGAAAAGGCTTCCAAGGCTCTACCTAAAGGGAATTCACCGTCGACCATCTCTTCAACGTCAACCAGCTCATTCCTCAAAAGGTTGATGGCTTTCAAGAAAGGCCCACAGCGAGAGCCTATGAGCTGGATTTCATCGACAACTATCTTTGAAAAATCCGCAGAGGATTCTCCAGCCACTGTGCTCTTGAGAATAACTCTTCCCCGGGGTTTGACCCGTGAAAGAGATACTCTCAGTCCTTCTTCCTTTCCCGTAGCCTCAATCACGATATCATACTTATGGTGAAATCTGTTGACGGAAAGAGAAGTCTCGATTCCCTTCTTCATCAGAATATTAAGCTTCCTCCGGTGCTTTCCCAGACAAGAGACTTTCTTTGTCTTCAACCTCATGACCTGGGCGACAAGCAAGCCCAGCTTCCCGTCACCGAGGACCAGAACAGACTCATCTTTTCTCACTCTTATCTGCTCCAAGATTTCCAAAGCAGCGGCCAGAGGCTCGACAAAGACTGCTCTTGTATCCGAGACTTCATCAGGCAGGCGATGGAGGTTGGCTAGAGGCAAAGTCAAGAATTCAGCAAATGCACCGTTTTTATTGGTTATTCCCAGGATATCCCTTGAAGGGCAGTGCTTTGCTTCTCCTTTTCGGCAGAACTCGCATTGACCGCAGGGGATGTTGATCTCTCCCACAACTCTTTTGCCGACCCAGCTTTTGTTCAGAGCTTGAACGACACATCCCACAAACTCATGTCCCGGGACGCCCTCAAAGGCCATATATCCTTTGACCAATTCCAGGTCTGTGTTGCAAATCCCGGCCTTGAGCACTTTGACCAAAGCTTCTTTCTCAGAAGGCAAAGGGCTTGGAATATCCTTGATGAGGAGCTTTTTGTTTTCTAAGACAAGGGCCTTCATCGTGCGCCCTCATTGTGTTTGCTCCAACATTTGTTGTCAAGATTATAATAGGCTACTTTTACCCCACTTCTTGTCATAGAGCCGATCACCTTAAATTCTTAAAGCAAGAAACGAAAAGGGCGCTGTCCCCTTTCTCGCATTTTCCTGCACGGAAAGCTGCCAAAGTCGAACCCATCATCTGCTTGAGACACGAGTAAAAGAAGTCAATTTGACTTTTTTCTTAGATGCTCGTCCGCCTTTTCTAAGGCTGCTTCCAGATTCTCAGCCGACTCTGAGGCAATCTCCACCAAAGAAGGCTGTCCCCCTCCTTTTCCTCTTATTAATGGAGAAACAAGAGGAAGGAGCTCTCTCAAATCAATATTAATATTCTCAGAGCGGGCAAAGACAAGATGCGCTCTCTTTTCTTCTTTAAGGCCGAAGAGGACGATGAAATCGCCCTGCCTGATGATGTTCAAGGCCAGAAATTTCATTTGCTCAGCTGTTTTGTCTTGAAAAAGCTTTCTTATGATTTTTTCTTTAGCTTGGCGAACAAAATCCTGTGCTTCATAGCGAACAACCTCCTCCTCCAGTTTCCTGATTCTCTTCCTCTGGGATTTCAAATCCAAAAAAGTCTTCTCCACAGAAGCAAGGATTTCCTTTTCAGGAACCGTAAACCTGCTCGAGAGCTGGCGCATCATCTTGTTTTTCTGAGCATAGTCCTCGACCGCTCTCCTGCCGCAGACAAATTCAAACCTGAGGTTATTCCTGATTCTTTCCCAGCCGAGAATCTTTATCAACCCAATCTCGCCAGCCCTGCGGACATGAGTCCCGCCGCAGGCCGAGTAATCGAAGCCTGAGACTTCGACAACTCGAATCTCTCCCTTTTTTTGAGGAGGCTTCCTTAAAGGAATATTCTCAATCCGCTCTTCCGGAACAAAATAGGTTTTAATCTCCCGGTCTTCAAAAATGATCTCGTTGGTTCTTCGTTCAACTCTCTCGACTTCTTCGTCGTCAGCCTTCCTCAAATCTATCTCGACGGTGGAAACGCTCTCTCCCAGATGAAAGGAAAGCGTTTCAGCCTTGAAAAGCTCGTAAAAGCTCTGGGAAAGGATGTGCTGCCCGGAATGCTGCTGCATATGGTCGAAGCGCCTTTGCCAGTCAACTTTTCCCTTGACTCTGTCGGATGAGATATCCTTTTCAAGAACATGAATTATCTTCTCATCTCCCTCCAAAACTCTGAGAACATTTATTCCATTGATGACTCCCTTATCATCAGGCTGTCCTCCTGATTCTGGATAAAAGCAGGTCTGATCAAGAACGAGAGCTGGCTTTTCTTCAATGGTTATCCTTTCGACGACGACAGCCTCAAACTCAAGCTGGTAAGGATTTTCGTAGTAGAGACGTTTGGTTTCTTGTTTCATCATCTCGCTCATTCCTCACAAGGCGAGGGCTGAGTGGTGAAAAACCGTATGGAAGGCTGAGCGGGCATTGCGAGGAGCGAAGAAGATTCCTCGCTTCGCTCGGAACAGGCTGCGCAATCCCTCCAATAGGGAGAGGAGAGCGAAGCCCGCGTGTTTTGAACCACTAAACCCGAGCCCACATTATCCGCAGCAACAATAATACCAGAAACACAAAGAGAAAGATAACCACTGGCTTGCTTCAATTTTGCAAACAAGGATTATTGACCAGGGGTTTTTGTTTATAGATATTCATGTATTTAATAGGGGTATTTTGTAATTTGCTGTTAATATGCTAATTAACTTGAGACCCATGTGAATTTATTTTAATTCACAGCGTCAGCCTATCCTTTAGGTTTGTTTTCTCTCTTGACTGGAATATCAGGACGTGATAACAAAATCAAAATGGAGGATAAACGGAGGTCATTATGAAAATGGCATTTATTAAAGGGTCATTTTTGGCGTCTTTGCTTTTTCTTCAAGCTTTGAGTTGGGCCCAGGCACAGGAGCTGAAGACTATCAAACTGAATGAGCCAAATAAGAAACGAGGTCTTCCGGTCATGGAGGCCTTATCTCTCAGGGCTTCTGTCAGGGAATGGTCTGACAAGGAGGTGAGCCTCCAGGATTTATCCGACCTGCTGTGGGCCGCCAACGGAGTCAACCGGCCTGAAATTAAGAAGCGCACGGCCGCGTCAGCCATGAATGCGCAGGATGTTGATATTTATGTGTTCATGAAAGACGGCGTTTACCTGTATGATGCTTTCAACCATGCCTTGA
>CAZJXZ010000306.1:0-3164 GCA_964549955.1 uncultured Eubacteriales bacterium | reverse complement strand
AGATTATTTTAGACAAGAAGCTCTGCCTTTCTTTCTCTCAGCTTCTGGATAAAGTTTTGAAGATTTATGGGGAGGTGCTGCTCAAGCCAAAGGATGCGGTCAAGAGCTATTGCCATGAATTCTTCTCCAACAGGCTTCGCTACATTTTCGAGAGACAGGGATATCGCTACGACCTGGTTAATGCTGCTGTTTCAGCCAGCATCGATAACATCTATCACTGCTATCTCAGGCTGAAGGCTCTGGACAGCTTCAAGGAAGGCGCTCGTCTTGAGCCCTTGGTCATTATTTCCAAGAGGGTGAACAATATTCTCCGCGACCAGCCTCCTTTTAAGATCAATCCTGATTTGTTTTCAGAGAAGGAGGAGAGGGAGCTCCACACCACTTTTTCCATAGTGAAGCAGAATGTTCTTCCTTTGATCGACAAAGGGGATTTTATCCAGGCGCAGAAGATAATTTTCCGCATGAGGTCGTCGATAGATAATTTCTTTGACAAGGTGCTGGTCATGGCCGAGGATAAAAAGCTCAAGCAGAACCGACTGGCTCTGCTTCAAGCCATCAGCAAGCTCCTAATGCAGGTCGCCGATTACTCCCAGATTGTTATTGAAGGGAAACGATTTCCTCAGTCAAGTTAGTATTTCTCAGCTTCTGTTTTGCCTGGATTTAATAATATCTGTTCCAGAGCGATGGATTTCTCAGAGAGCAAAGGCTATTTTATACAAAAATTTTTAAATTTCTTTCATTTTATATGCTCATCCGTAAATCGGCTTCGATAAACCTTCCAGCCTTTTTGAAATAACGAGCTTTGACGATCCGGCCAGGTTCGCACAAGAATTCAATGCTCAATTTATTCTTCACGTTTTCAAGTGCTGGGATATATTTTTCAGATTGCGTGATCGAGCTTCTATGAGGAATATAGCCGATTTCAATAAGTTTCTGATGAACAGAAGGGGTTGACTTTTTTGCAGGATCATGAGGCCGGATTATAGTGAAATCAACATCGCTGGTTGTGAATGTTAAGCGTGGAATTTTATAATTCTCTGAATAGATGGGCAAAACCCAACTTCCGATTAAGATTAGATGCTTCAACGCATCGATTTCATGCAGGCTTTTTAGAATGGCATTAAATTCTTTTTCAAATTCAATCAATCTTATAGGCCTTTTTGGCTATTCGAAGCTGCTTTTTAAGGGCTTTAATGGTTTGCCGGATTTCTTGAAGTTGTTTCTTCACCATATGTCTTTTTTGATTGGCTGAATGGATTTCTTTGATTCCTTTCTGATATTCATCTTCACTTCTGCAGAAAAATTTGGAAACTGATTTTCCATTTTTCCAAAATTTTTTATAGAAATAGATGTTTCCATGAATTTTTCGTTTGTATACAGAGATAGCAGGATGGTCCTTCAGATATGTTTCCATCAACTGCAGCCGTTCTTGATGATTCTTGAGCTCTTCCTCGAGATATACTATGTTAGATTCCAATACCATTTTTTACACCAGGAAAAGTTAAATATTATTATAAATCATGGTGTAAAAAAGTCAATCGTTTTACACCAGAAAAATTAATATTTATGAATAATTATGGTGTAAATAAAAAAGAAAAGAACTAATCACAGTCCATCGATAATTTCTTTGACAAGGTGCTGGTGATGGCTGAGGATAAGAAGCTGAAGCAGAATCGCCTGGCTCTGCTTCAGGCAATAAGTAAGCTCTTGCTTCAGGTCGCTGATTACTCCCAGATTGTGATAGAAGGGAAATGAGCTCTCAAGTCAATTTTTCGGCTGAGAACAGAATGGCGTTTTTGATCTCACAATTCATTCTGTAAGAGTTCTTATCCACCAGAGATTCGGTATTTGACGACCTTGATCAAGCCTTCCTTATCCGTCTCCTGCCGCCAAAAATAATTCTCTCTTATGCGGACACCTGAATAAAATATGGTATCTCCTTCGATTTTGACTACTCCAAGGAAATTCCCTTTGGAATCAAAGGCATCAAAGAAGTTGCGTTCATCAGCTCTATTTTTTCGATAGCTGCGAACAAGAATGTTTCCTTCCGAATCAACTAAGATGCCGTCAAAGCTCGGCTTAAGTTTTGGAAATTCTGTATTCTTTCTTGTAAAATCGGAAGCGCCGCGTTGCAGCGTAACCCTATCTCTTGTAGAGGCAATGTTGCCGAAAAACGTTTCTTTATCTTCATCCGTGACCTTGACTGGCTCATAGTTGTGGGTAAAGGAGAAGAGTTTACCTTTGATAGCGTCATAAAATTCTATCTCATAATTTTTTGAATATCCGATCACAATTTTTCCATCAGGCGCCACATCCCAGTACACCAGTGGAGAGAAGGGCTGAGGGATGTTGACGCCCTTCGATCCGATTGTCATGTACCTGTTGCGCCAGACCAGTTGAGAATAGACTGTATTTTTATGTTCCAGGCTTGGAGAGTAGATTTCGATTGTGCAATCCTGGGGTCTGTCGGCTTCTCCGAAATAAATTTTTTCCATTTCAATGACAATATTGCCGTCAGGAAGAGACCTTAATTTTTGAGGCCTCCCTTCTTGGATCTGAAAGGTAACCGATTTTATGAATTCTCCCTCCAGGCTCAAGGCGCAGAGGCGCATGTTCATCATATCCCAGACGAACAGGCGGTCATCAGTGGCAGCTAACCAGAATGGCATATTGAATTCTCCTGGACCCTGCCCCTTCCTGCCGATGATTTTTATAAATTTGCCTGAGGAGTCAAATTTCTTGATATTGCATGCCTTATAATCGCTGATATAGATATTGCCTTTATTGTCGCAGGCGATATCAACGACAGCTTCAAAGAATGCTTCTTCTGGCATTGAACTGTCATCTAGGGTCAGTTCAGGAATAAAGCGGACAATCCCACCTTTATAAATCTCAGCCAGCGACTTCTTCTCTGGCTGGGGATAAGCAAAGATTGTTCCGATGAGAAAAAGAATGGTTGATAAATATTTCAGATTTTTCATCTCTCCCTCTTCAAGAAACTTTAAAGAATTTCGTTTTCGTCAACGATGGCTGAGTGAGCATTCATGCCCCTCTATTGACTCGTCGCATCGTCTTGGATTCTAAATCAAGTGGCAATCAAAATACCATAGAATATTCTGTCCGCACCAGAAAAACATTTCCGCTTTCATCGGCCCGGGCAAAAT
>CAZJXZ010000305.1:0-3191 GCA_964549955.1 uncultured Eubacteriales bacterium | reverse complement strand
TATACTCATCGGTGACGTTGAGAACCTTGCCCATCGGGTCTTCATCGCCAAAATACTTTCTTGCTGCCTCCTCTGTCACGACGACAGAAAGAGGCTCTTTGAGCGCGGTCTTTGGATTCCCTTTGGCCAGAGGAAAGGTGAAGATATCGAAGACCGCATCGTCGGCATAAAACCATTTATCCTCGTAGAAATAGCGGTCCTGAAATCTGACTAAGACTTTTTCTCCAATATTTCTTGAAGACATAAAGCGGACAGCATGGACAACCTCTTCCAAATCATTGTCCATGGCCGGAGCAAACGGAGCAGGAGTTATGGCCATATGAATTTTATTTCCGGGCAGGTCAAGCTCTTCGACGACCCTGTAAATCTGTGCAGTGTTTTGGTGATAACGGTCATAGCTCAGCTCATGGCGGACATAAGCCAGGATCAAAAGGCAGCAGGCCAATCCTATGGCCAGGCCGGCAATATTGATCAAGGAATAGGCCTTATACCTTCTCAAGATTCTAAGGGCAATTTTTAAGTAATTTTTTAGCATGTTACATCTCCTTCAACACTTAGCGTTTCTGCTTCCGGACATCCCAATGGTCTTTCCCATCTTCGGCTGGATTTTACTTAGATAGCAGGTGCCTTAGCTATATCTTGAATTCCCTTTGGATATTCTCGGAGACGATATGGCCGTCAAAAAGGTAGATGATGCGGTGGCTGTACTCAGCATAAGCCGGCGAGTGGGTGACCATGACGATGGTTGTGCCAGACTCATGGAGCTGGCTGAGCAGCCTCATCACTTCCTCTCCATGAGCTGAATCCAGGTTGCCGGTGGGCTCATCAGCCAGAATGAGCTTTGGCTTAGCGATAACTGCCCTGGCCACTGCCACCCGCTGCTGCTGTCCGCCTGAAAGCTGCTGGGGAAAATGGTTCTTACGGGGAACAAGCTGCATCTGCTCCAGGACTTCGTTGACTCTCTTCTTGCGCTCGGAAGCGGAGTAGCCAAGATAAAGGAGAGGCAGCTCGACGTTCTCGTAGACAGTCAACTCATCGATGAGGTTAAAGCTCTGGAAGACAAAGCCGATGTTCTCTTTGCGTAGTCGAGCCCGCTGCCTCTCTGAATGCTTGGAGACTTCTTCGCCGAGAAAGAAATACTCGCCTGTGCTGGGCCTGTCGAGCATGCCGAGTATGTTCAGCAGGGTTGACTTTCCGCAGCCCGAAGGGCCCATGATGGAGACATACTCTCCTTCCTTGATTTCGAGGTTGACGTTGTCCAAGGCCGTTGTCTCAACTTCCTCTGTTCGGTAGATTTTTTTCAGATTCTTGCTTTTAATCAATTTCTTCCTCCTTTACATTTCAAAACAATCATTCCCAGTTTCATGGAAAAAAAGATCAGGCAGGATGCCGAGAAAACCGTTTGAAGGCTGAGCGGGCATGGTTCCTCGACCGAAGGGAGAGGAGAACGAAGCCTGAAACCGAGCAGGCTTTGCCTCGCTGGGGCAAAGCCTGCGTGTTTTCGAGGCACCCTGCCTGGTCTTTAAACTTTCGCTCATTTCAAGACCAATCTCTCCATATTTCCGAAGCTTTCGTAGGATGAGGTTATCACCTTCTCTCCGGGTGCCAATCCCTCTACAACCTCAAAGACATCGGGATTATACCTGTTGATCTTGATCTTTCTTTTGCTGGCAAAACTGCCTGACTCATCGACGACATAGACCCAGTTTCCTCCTGTCGTCTGATAGAAGCCGCCTCTTGGAAGCAGCAAGGCTTCAGAGACATCGCTCAACTCCAGCCTGATGTGAAGGGTCTGCCCCCGCCTTACTCCCGGCGGCTCTCTGTCCTCAAAATTCAAATCAACCTCAAACCTTCCCTCGCTAACCTCAGGGTAGATTTTCTTGACGACCAGGTTATAGGTACTTCCGGCAAGTTCAAACTCGCCTGTTTTTCCTGTTTCGATGCGGGTTATATAATGCTCGTCGATTCCCGCCCTGACTTTAAAGCCCTCCAGAATATCGATCTGGCCCAGGCGCTGCCCCGGAGCTTTGGATTCTCCGATCTCAGCGTTCAACGACGTCAAATGGCCGCTGACCGGAGCTCGAATCGTCAAATTTTCGATTTTTTCCTTGGCCACCTTGAGATTCTCTTCCATACGCTTCAGCGAGTCCTCCAGAGCCTCGACCTGTATCTGCCTGAATTTCAATTCATTCTGCTGGCTTTCTGCGGTCAGGTTTCTGCGCTTGAGCAGATATTCATACTGGTCCTTGGCCAGCTCATACTCATGCTTCGAGATCAAGTCTTCCTTTATAAGCTCCTGATAGCGTTCGAAAGTCCTTTTTTGCTGGAGAAGTTGATTTTCAACTTGAGTCAATTCCTGGTTCAATTGAAGCCGGTACTGTTCCAGACTGAGGCGGGTGCTCCTCAGATTGTTGCTCTGCTCAAAAAGGTCACCCTCCCTCCACATGACGGTCAAGAGGAGGTCGGTGTTGACCAACTTCAACATGGGGTCTCCTTTCTTGACAATCGTCCCTGCTTCCACATAGATTTTCTCAACTCTTCCTCCCTCGATAGCATCAAGGTAAACGGTATTGATTGGAAGAACATTGCCGATAATGGGGATGAATTCCTGAAAAGGTCCCTTGCTGACTGTGGAGATTGTTATTCTCTCTTTTTGAACATTCAAGGTTGACTGGCGAAACTTGAAAAGAAATATGTAGATAACGGCGGCGACGAAGATCACCATCGCGGCAAGAGTGGCAATCTTTTTTGGCGGCCATTTCTTTTTCTCTATTTTCCGGTCCATTCCCATTTTAGCCTCCAAACTCATTGATTCTTATTAAAAAGATTTTTACCAATGGAAATTGTTTTGAGCTTGAATCGTTCTCTTTCACATTCATCTGGACCTTTACTCCAAATCCACTCTTTCAGTTTGCAATAAATGTGCCATTATCTTCATACGGAAAAAAAGGCGAAAAAGGAGAAGAAAAGATGGTAAAAAATGTCCGCTGACATTACAGAAGATGTCCGATAATGAACAATTCAAAGATGATCCAACGGCCGCTCCAGCCGGTTCTAAAAATCCCTTTCTCGAACAAAACTACCCTTTATCAAGGAATTATTGGTGCTTATAATAAACAGAAAGGGAGAAATTAAGAGAATTGGGCATGGATTTTGCATATTGAAATGCTCTAGAGGTCAAAAAAGATTTT
>CAZJXZ010000304.1:0-3203 GCA_964549955.1 uncultured Eubacteriales bacterium | reverse complement strand
CCAGGTGTTAATCTCTCATAACCGAAAGGATAAGCCTCATTTCCGAGAATGCAAGATTTCTTTTGAGAAAAGGGGTAAGCCCCCAGCAGACAACATATATGGTGTGATTAAAGATGAGGAACCAGATACTGGTGAGAGAAAGAATGATAAATAGCCCTGACTATTAATCCAGCTGGGCGTCATAATAAAGGGCGGCAGCTCCTAAGATCGCTATCTGAGACTGGTCGCTTTTCTCGATGACCAGCCGTTTGACGGCAAGTTTGTAGGGAAAGGATTTCATTCTTTCCCGCATCGACTTCTCGAAGAAGGGGAAAGCCCGCGAGACTGAGCCGCCGATGATGATGGCTTCTGGGTCCACGGCGAACATAATAATCATTATCGCCTCGCCGAGATTGGCGCCGAATTGTTCGAAGATTTTTAGGGCTGCTTTATCACCCTGCTTTGCTCTGGCGTAGACTTGGTCTCCTCTCGTTCCGTATTCGCCTATAAAGAATTGTCCGCTGCAGTAATATTCCAGCGTGGATTTTTTATAGGGAACAGTTCCGAACTCACCCGCGCCGCAATTGGCGCCGCAGTAAAGCCGGTCGTTGATGATGATGCCTGACCCCATGCCGGTGCCGAGGGTCACTCCCACAAGATTGTGGTATTTTTTTCCTTTGCCGAAGTATTTTTCTCCAACGGCGAAGCAGTTGGCATCATTGTTGATATAAACCGGTTTATGCAAGTGTCTTTCCAATATCTCCTTCAACCGGACTTCTTTCCAGGAGGGAATATTCTGAGCATTATAGACAATTCCTTTTTCCACATCGACCACACTGGGTACGCCGACCCCGATGCCGGCAATGTCAGGGTCGAATATCTTTTCAATCGCCTGGATGATTTCCTTGAGGACTTTTTTTTCAGACCCTTCAGCGGATATGCTGGAAGATGCGTGTTTCACAATCCGGTTTTCTTCCACCTTGCCTATACTGACCTTGGTCCCGCCCAGGTCAACGCCGATGATTGTTTCCTTTGTCATTGATATTACGCCTCCGCTTTTTTCTTTCTCAGACGAATGGCAAGCCGGCAATGAAATAACTTCTCTTCATGATTGAGAATCCTGCACAATATATATCCCTGAGGTTATCGCTGTCAATTGAGAGAAAAGGCCTAAAATGGCCGATAGAAATGAAAAGCTCATAATTATTCGGTCACTAAAGCAGCCGCTTTAATTTGACTATTTTCTCGGCAATGACTATCCTTTAAATAAAAATTTAATAGAGAAGGCAAAAGTCAAATGAAGTGCCCCAAATGTCATTTTGAAAACCCTGCTGATACCCGCTTCTGCGGCAATTGCGCCTCACCGCTTCTGCCTTCAGAAGAGATCTCTGTTTCTCAAACAAAAACCATTCAAACACCTGTAGAAAAATTAACCGCCGGTAGCATTTTTGCGAGCAAATACAAAGTCATTGAAGAGCTGGGCGCAGGCGGCATGGGCAGAGTTTATAAAGCCGAGGACACAAAACTCAGGCGAACCGTTGCTCTCAAATTCTTGTCGCCTGAGCTAACCCTCGACTCTGAAGCCCGTGATCGCTTCGTGCAGGAGGCTCAGGCTGCCTCTGGCTTGGACCATCCCAACATCTGCACCATTCACGAGATTGATGAAACAGAGGCTGGCCAGATGTACATTTCCATGGCCTACTACAAGGGAGAGAGTTTAAAAGATAGGATAAAAAAGGGGCCGCTTAAGATAGAAGAAGTCGTAGAGATTGCAGTCCAGGCAGCATCGGGTCTGGCCAAAGCGCACGAAAAGGGCATAATTCACCGCGATATTAAGCCGGCCAACATCATGATTACTGATGAGGGCTTGGCCAAGATTGTCGACTTCGGGCTGGCCAAGCTGGCCGGGACAACACGAATCACTAGGGTCGGCACGACTATGGGGACTGTGGCTTATATGTCTCCCGAGCAGGCGCAAGGAAAAGAGATAGATCAACGAACCGATGTCTGGTCGCTGGGTGTTGTGCTTTATGAGATGATAACCGGGCAGCTTCCTTTCAAGGGAGAGCAGGAGCAGGCAGTCATCTATTCCATATTGAATGAAGAGCCAGAGCAGGTTAGAGGCTTGCCTTTCAGCGTTCCTTCGGAATTAGAGCAAATCATGCGCAGAGCTCTGTCCAAGGACCCAGCGAGAAGATTCGCCTCTGCAAGAGAGATGGCGCAGGCGCTTGAAGAATTGAAATCTAAGCTGATTGTCGGCGCTGCTCTTTCCACAAGGCGGCAGATCTTCCGCAGGTCTCGAAAACGCATCTTAATCGGAGGTATTGCCGGAATCCTTGTGGCCGCAGCAGTCATGGCGACCTGGATTTTAACGCGACCAAGCCTGGCATTCAGCCAGCGGGACAAGCTCTTGGTGGCAGATGTCGAAAACCAAACAGGTGATTCGGTCTTTGACCTGGCTTTAAGAACAGCCATCGAGGCAGATTTACAGCAATCTCCCTATGCCAGCATTTTCGATAAAGGCCAGGTCGCCGAGACGCTGAGATTGATGAAAATGGACCCATCCTCCCGGATAGACGAGGAACTTGGCTCTGATATTTGCCGTTTTTCAGGAGTCCGGGCGATGGTTCTGCCCCGCATTCTTCAAGCAGGCGAAGCCTTCGAGCTCCAAGCGATCTTGGTCGATCCTCGCCGAAGGAGGCATGTGGACAGGATTCGAGTCACTGCTGCTGGCCGCGAAGATGTTCTTCTTCATGCCATAGACAAGCTAGTCGGTCAGTTGCGGTCTCACCTGGGAGAATCGCTAAAATCTATCGAAGAAGCTGATAAATCTGTTGTCCAAGTTACAACCTCTTCTTGGGAAGCCCTTCATTATTTTTCCATGGGTCAGGCGAAATGGCAGGAAGGAAAAATGAAAGATGCTGCCACATTTTACGAACTTGCCCTGGATAAGGACCCTCATTTTGTGGCTGCAAGAGGCTCTCTTGGCCTGGTACTCATTCAGTTCCTGGAACAAGAGGAGAAAGGGAAGGAAATGCTCCGCCAGACTTTTTTAGACGCCAAGGATCTTCCCCAGAGCGAATATCTCGGGATCAAGGCTGTCAATAGACAATTTGTTGACGAGGATCTTCAAGGCGCTTTGGATGAGTATCGCATTATGAGTGAGCTCTATCCTGATTCCATGCGGGCTTATAACAATTCGGGAATAATTCTTAGAACTCTCG
>CAZJXZ010000303.1:0-3212 GCA_964549955.1 uncultured Eubacteriales bacterium | reverse complement strand
TCTTCATCAGCACCCTCTGTATTACTTTCGTTCTTTGAAACGGTGGTAATAGGGGAAACAGGTTAGGCCTGCCTACCGCAGGCAGGCCTGGCCTATGGCCAACTCTGTTTCAAAAGGCTAAAAATGTAACCGCCACCTAAGTCCTTATAATATCTGTGAGTCGAGAAATTGTTTTTAAACTTTCCAGATGCTCAATTAAATCTAGGCATTGATCTATCTGTCTCTCTGATAGAACAGCCTTAGCACCATCCCTGAACTTATTCTCCAATTCCACTTTACTCAGTGGATTTTGAGCACTCCCCTTATTTTTATCGATACTTTTTTCATAAATTTTACCGCTGCGCATTCGAATCTTAAGTGTACAGGCATTTGACGATGAACTCTCAACCCCTTTAAGATCCTCACGGATGTAAAGATGAAACTTTTTCATCAGTTTCTGCACCCGTGGATCATTAACCTTTTCATCCGCGAATTGCTCAATACTTACTTTTCGATCCACCAAAGCCACAGCAATACAGAATCCCATACTGAACTGGCCTTCCAAGCCAGTTTTGGGATTCGGATGAATCAGACTTAATGGGGTCGTATAACTCACTCCACAATCAATTCGCTCCACCTCTTCAGGTGTCAGGTTATGCTCTTTGATCAAAGATAATATAGCATCGATTCCGGTATGTGTTCTCGAGCAACTGGGGTAGAGCTTGAGATCGACCCCAGGGGAGTATATCTCAAATGGATTTCCTATAGCCTCAACCATTTTTGAGAGATCATAAAACTTTTCGCCACAATAAACATTACAGAATCCAAATTGCCCTTCGAAAATATTCGGATTCGATTGTATTCCTTCCTTAGCTAGTAAGGCCGCTACGACACCTCCTTTTGCTGCATTTCCTACGTGAAATGGCTTGGTACTAGTGCCCTTATTTTTTCTCAGACCAGCTGCCTCCGAAGCAGCAATCCCTAGTGCTGATTTGATTTCATCCGTATTAAGTCCGAGGACCTTTGCTGCACCTACCGCCGCACCTAGACATCCCAAGGTCCCAGTCGCATGCCATCGTTTTGAGTGTTCGGGATTAATACCCCTTCCGATTTTTGAACCAATCTCAACTCCTACAACATAGCCCTCAAATATCTTTTTTCCTGAAGCATTTAACATCTCTCCCAAAGCCAGTACAGCCGGGAAAATGGTAGCAGTGGGATGAGCCCTCATAGAAGTAATGGTATCGTCCCAATCCGTGACATGTGCCATGTATCCATTAGCAAGAGCAGCCATCGGGGAAGATGTTTTAAAGCCGCTCCCCAATACTGATGCATGGGGATTTCCCCCAATAGATTTCACAAAGGATACTATTCTCTTGCTATTAGGATGCGTTGATCCATCAAGCATCACTCCGATACAATCTTGAATATTCATTTTAGCGAGGGAAATTACTTCAGGTGGAATTCTTTCAAAGTTTAGCTCAGATACAAACTCAGCGAATTGAGTTGTAATCCCTATTGCCTCACGAGGCTTTTTTCTATTCATCTATCCTCCAAATAGCCTTTACGGTTGGAGCTATATCCAATTGTTCCGGTAATGTTTCTATTTCTTTATCTGAAATTAACTCCTTTGACGAGTAATCTAGCATCTCGCCGATCTTCCCTAATCTCTTGACACCTTGACCAGAAAAAATTAGCCAAATATTTACGTCAGGAGGATAAGGAGGGCCATGATTAACAGGAACCTTTGGATCACCATATCCTTCTTCTATGATGACAGAATTGAGATCTGGGAGAATTAATATATCCGGAGCTCTTTCATGGGCAAATCTTCGTACATACCAGGGTGCCTTAAGATCATGTTTATACCAAGCCTCTTTGACATTATCTATTTCGTTTAAGGCGTCTATTGTCTTTCCTACCATTGATGGGGAAGTGTCGTATAGATATAAACCACCTGTTGCACCAGATGAAAAATATATCATATTGTCCACAATATCTTTATGCCCCGCCTTCTTCAAAGAAGTTATGACATCGACACCGATAGGTCTTTCATTCATGCCATGGTCAGAAACGATGATAATCAATGCATCCTCAAACCAACCCATCTCTTTCAGTTTTTCAACCAGCTTCCCAACTTGGGTGTCAATCACCTCAACAGCGTCTTCAAGTTCAGCAGAATGTATTCCATAAAAATGGGCTGTAATATTCGTTGAGACCAAACCAATAAAAAAAAGATCGGGTCTTTCATGCTCCAATACTTTTAAGGCGCTATCCATGATATATACATCAATTAAAGATGTATCTGCCACATCGACCGCAGAATGTCTAAACGTCTTACCCTCCCAATTTACCATTCTGACCTGTTTGATATCCTTAAGATAAACTGGGAGTGAGTGTTTTGTCCTTTCTTGCCAAGAATAATGGTCAACACTCACACCTGCACCGGTATAAGCCCCTAGGATGTGTCTTTTCGATACGATCTCACGATAGGAATAAGCGATAATATCGGCTTGTTTACCTGCCATTAGAAGGGCATGTCGATCTTTCGTTGAAATAGCACCCACTTTAACCTTTGGATTCTTTCTTTTTAAAGAATCACCGAGCGTCGGGGCGTCCATATGTAAGATATCTTTTTCAGAATCATAAAAATAGATCAATGTTCTAGTTTTTTTGTCATACCATTCATAGCTGGAGCATATCCCATGATCTTTAACGGGTAGGCCTGTGGAGATAGTGGCAATGCCCTGATTCGTCCCATTGGCGCATGATCCTGCTACAGCGCTTCTATAGCTTACACCCCTATGGATAAGCCTATCTATATTAGGCGTAGAAAACCGCTCTAAATAGTCATATCTTGCTCCATCGACAGTTATGAAAATGGTATGCTTTGGAGTCTTAGCATGGTCCACTATCGGTAAAACACCAAGCATCGTTCTCCTCCCCGATTCTGAGCGTTTTGGCTTCCAAAAATTTGTAAACGGATTCTATGGTTTTCATTACCGATGAAAAAGGATGCACTACTGAACAGAGGTTCTTGTCCTTTTACTTTTGATCAAATTCCGAATTAGCGGAAAAAGAGCTGAAAGTATAGATAAAATCAGAAAAGAACACGCGAGTGGTCGAGTAATGAAGGGCCAGAAAGAACCGTAAATGACCATCCCTGTTTCCAACGCTGTTTCAGCCAGGGGGCCAAGGATAATGCCCAAAACCAGCGGCATCAACGGGAAACC
>CAZJXZ010000302.1:0-3234 GCA_964549955.1 uncultured Eubacteriales bacterium | reverse complement strand
GACAGGCCTCATTCCTGCCTTCGCACACAGCGCACTCGATGTCAACTTCAGCCGACGGCTCGGTAAAAGGGAAAAAGCTCGGACGAAACCTGATCTTTATCTTTTCGAAAAACAGGGTTTTAAGAAATTGCTCCAAAGTCCCTTTCAAGTGAGCGAAAGTGATGCCCTGGTCGACCACGAGTCCTTCAACCTGGAAGAACATCGGGAGATGGGTCGGGTCAGGAGACTCCTTGCGATAGACCTTGCCGGGAATGATGATGCGGATTGGAGGCTTTCTTTTGAGCATAGCCCGGATTTGAACCGGCGAGGTGTGGGTGCGGAGAAGCAAATCATCCGTTATATAAAGGGTATCCCAGTCATCCCGCGCAGGGTGATGGGGAGGGAAATTCAAGGCTTCAAAATTGTAATAATCTGTCTCTATCTCTGGGCCTTCTTCGATAGAAAAACCCATGGCGATGAAGATATTTTCAATCTCCTGCTCGAAGAGCACGATGGGATGGGGAGAGCCGCAATAGGCTTTTCTGCCAGGAAGTGTAAGGTCAATCTTTTTCAGCAGCCTCGGCGCAGCTCCAATCTCTTTCTTGAGATTTTCAAGCTTCTCCTGAACATAGTCTTTCAAGCTGTTGACGAGCTGTCCTGCCTCTGGCCTCTCCTCAGGCTCTAGAGTTTTCATCTCCTCGAAGAGAAGCCTGAGAAGCCCCCTCTTTCGGCTCAGATAAAGGTCACGCAGCTCCTGAAAGGACTTGGCATCCTTGACTCGAGCCTGAGCTCTATCGAATTCTTTTCGATGCTCTTCTATTTTGGCTTTGAAATCCTTCATGTCCCTCAGCTTGTTGAATCCTTGACTCTCTGGACGATTCGCAAAAAGGTCTGGGGATGGTTGACCGCCAAATCCGCCAATATCTTTCTGTCAAGCTCGATACCGAGCTTCTTGAGGCCGCGGATGAAGCGGCTGTAAGAAAGGCCGCCCTGCTCTGCCGCAGCTTTGATCCTGACAATCCACAGCCGTCGGAAATCTCTCTTTCTGGCACGCCGGTCGCGGTAAGCATAGAGAAAGGCTTTCTCCACGGCCTCCTTGGCCGTCCGGTAATTGTGGCTTTTCGCTCCCCAGTATCCTTTGGCCATCCTTAAGATCTTCGACCTTCTCGCTCTTTTTTTTGTTCCTCTCTTTACTCTAGGCATTTTCCTCTCCTAGCTTCTTGTCAGCCGTCTGCAGAATATTCTTCAAAAGTCATAGGGAAGCATTCTCTTGATTCTGCTTCGATCAGAATCCTTGATGAGGTCTTCTTTCCCTAAGCTTCTTTTCCTCTTCGCTGACTTTTTGGTGAGAATATGGCTCCTGTAAGCCTTATGGTGAACGATCTTCTTTTTTGCTGTTACCTTGAACCTCTTTTTCGCCCCTTTGTGCGTCTTTAATTTTAGCATCTTTTCCTCCTGACTTTGCGGGACTTAACAGAGCCGAAATAAACCAGGGTTGCCTCCGCACTTCTCCATCTAGGAAGGCGATATCTTTGGTGTCTTCCATAACTCTGTCTAAAATCTGCTGAGCCAGCTCAGGCTTAGCTCTTTCTCTTCCTCTGAGCATGACGGTTATTCTCGCTTTGTTGCCGTCATTCAGGAATCTCTGAATGTGCCTCAATTTGAAGCTGTAGTCATGGATGCTGATTTTGGGCCTGAACTTGATCTCTTTGACTTGTATCTGCTTCTGATGCTTCTTTGCCTCATGGGCTTTCTTGTGCAATTCGTAAAGAAATTTGCCATAATCCATAATCCGGCACACAGGGGGAACTGCCTGGGGCGCGATCTCGACCAAATCCAGGCCTTTCTCCCCGGCAATGGATAAGGCTTGGGCCAAGGGCATAATTCCAAGCTGCTGCTTGTTCTCATCGACAATCCTGACTTCCCTAGCTCTAATCATCTCATTAATCCTATGAGGCCTTTCTACCCTTGGGTTCCGATAGAATGTGCGTCTTATGATGATTGACCTCCTTTAAAGATTTATAATCAGAGATTTATTTTTATCCAATTCTTTGACTTTTTCAAGGAATTCCTGGATGCTGACTTCCCCTTTGTCCCCTTGAGTGTGAACTCGGAGCGAAGCGCTGCCTCGGGCAAGTTCCTTATCTCCGACAACAAGGATGAAGGGAATCTTGTGGATCTCGGCCTCCCTGATTTTATAGCCAACTTTTTCTCGTCGAAGGTCAACCTGCGACCTTACTCCATTTTCTCTGAGTCTTTTGTCCAGAGAAGCGGCATAATCCTCATGCCTTTCTGCAATCGGGATAACAACCACCTGCAGAGGAGCAAGCCACAAGGGAAAGTTGCCGTTATAATGCTCGATCAGGATGCCGAAAAATCTTTCTAACGAACCCAGCAGAGCCCGGTGGATGAGGAATGGACTGTGGAAATTCCCGTCTTCACCCACATACTGGAGGTCGAAGCGCTCGGCAAGGTTGAAATCGAGCTGGACAGTCGTGCACTGCCAGGACCTTTTTAAGACATCCTTGACCTTGATATCAATCTTAGGACCGTAAAAAACCCCTTCCCCCTCATCCACTTGAAATTCAAGGCTCGCGTTTTTCAGGGCCATATCCAAGGCCGCAGTCGCCTTGTCCCAATCCTCAATCTTGCCTACGTATTTTTCAGGGCGGGTGGAAAGGAAGATTTCATACTCCTCAAAGCCAAAAGCCTTGAAAAGCCTTAAAGCCAGAAAAAGGACTCTTTTGATTTCTCCTTCAAGCTGGTCAGCGCGGCAGAAGATATGGGCATCGTCCACGGTGAATCCTCGAACTCTCAGCAGCCCATGAAGAACGCCGCTTCGCTCATAACGATAGACTGTTCCCAGTTCTGCCCAGCGCAGAGGAAGGTCGCGGTAGCTCCGCTGCCTGGATTTGTAAACCATGACATGAAAAGGACAGTTCATGGGTTTTAGCTCATATTCTATCCCTTCACTCAAAATAGGAGGATACATGGCTTCATAAAACTCTGTATGGCCGCTTCTGCGCCAGACATTGAGCTTGGCGATGTGGGGGGCGTAGATGAAATCGTATTCATCCTTTTGGTGCTCTTCTCTCCAATAGCTCTCGATGACACTCCTGATTACGGCTCCCTTGGGATGCCAGAGGACCAAGCCAGGGCCAAGGTCATCGTTGAAGCTAAAAAGGTCGAGCTCGACGCCGAGCTTCCTGTGGTCTCTTTTCCTGGCTTCTTCGAGCAGCTGAAGATAATCCTCCA
>CAZJXZ010000301.1:0-3271 GCA_964549955.1 uncultured Eubacteriales bacterium | reverse complement strand
TGGCGGATGAAGAATTCGATGACAAAAAAGAGGACAATGAGGGTGATAATGGTCGCAGCCAGAAGCCGAGGGCCTCTTTTCTTCGGCTGGACTGATTTTAAATTCTGTTTTTCGTCCACTCTTTCCCCCAGTCCCGCTTTAAGGGCTGCTTGAAGTCTCCTTTTCTTCGGCAAGAAAATTCTTATAATTTTCGAGGTTTATTCTTATGTTTCTGCGGACCGCGCCAGACGGGCCAAATGGCTTTCCCTTTTTTTTGTTTAGGCTGTATGTTATTCCCCCAGCATTTCCCAGGAAGAAGAGGAGTTCCTGCTGGGCTTGAATCACAAGATTATCTCCTGGCTGCTTGATAGCTTCAAGCTTCAACTCTCCGTCCGCATAGACCTGGAGCCATGTTTCTTCTACAAAAGAGATTTCGAGAGCTAATCCCTTTTCTTCCGCAGCAGGCTCAGCCGTAGCTTCGGGTTGGCTGGCTGGAGGCGGGGAGTGAGTCTCTTCCTGAAGAGTGATGGAAGGCTTTGTTTCCGCGGAAGGCGTTGATGTTCTTTTCTTGGGAGCAAAGAAATAGAACCAGCCGACCAGGATCAAAAGACAGGCTCCCATAATGAGAGTGGTTACCCATTTTTTTCCTTTTTTAGAAGTCTTTTCCTCACTTCTCAATGTTTGCTCTTCAGTCTGCACAATTTGCTCTTGAAGAATGGAAGCTTCATGATACTTGTTCAAGACCGAATGCTCTTCCAAGCCTAGAAATTTGGCGTATGTCCTGAGAAGGGCTTTTATGAAAAACTTGCTGGGCATGGCTTCCAGCTTGTCCTCCTCCAAGGCTTGGAGGAACCTGAGGTTGATTTTTGTTGATTCAGAGATCTCTTCGAGGGAGATTCCTCTTAATTCTCTTTCCCTCTTGAGTTCCTGTCCTAAGGATGCCATTATTTTTTGAATTTTAGGCTAAGAACCTTGCTCTGTCAACAAAATCTAGGCTATATAATAGGAATCTTTATTTCCACGATAGGGGTGAGGGTTGAGGGTTCGTCGCACGCTGATTTTCCCCAGCGAGGAAAATCAGCTCCCATTCGGCCTTCGCTCTTCTCTCCTTCGGAGAGAAACCATGCCCGCTCAGGCCTCATAGGGGTCTCCTCACCCTCAAACCCTCACCCCCTTCGTTTATAAGCCGTGCATCAAGGTTTTGGGGATGCTTTTTAAATTATATAATATGAATCTTGGATTTATAATAGAAGCCTGATGATTTGAGGAGAGGATGAAGCTTGACCTGGCTAAAGCTGCCGAAGACCAGAGGCGGCTCGCCTCGCAATTGATCCTGAGATGGGATCCAAGGGAAGTCCGTCTGGTTGCAGGAGCTGATTTTTCCTATGATTTGAGGGCAAAGAAGATTGGAGCCTGCCTTGTCGTCTTCAAGATTCCGGAGCTTGAAATCGTTGAGATATCCAGAGCAGTGAAAAAAATTGATATTCCCTATATTCCTGGATTTCTATCTTTGAGGGAGGGGCCTGTTTTTTTTGATGCTTTCCGCAAGCTTCGAAACAGGCCTGATGTAACCCTGGTCGACGGAAACGGGATTGCCCATCCGAGGAGAATGGGGCTGGCTTCTTTCGTCGGGGTTGTGCTGGATATCTCAACCATCGGCTGCGCCAAGAAGCCATTTTTCCCTTTTTGCTCGCCTGCGGAGAGGAGAGGGGCTTACACCTTTTTTAAGGATAAGCAAAAGAAAAAGGTTGGGTTTTGTCTGAGGACTCGCGCCGGAGTGAAGCCGGTCTTTGTCTCTCCAGGGCACAGGGTAGATTTCAAGGCGGCCAAGGAGCTCGTTCTCCGTTTGTCAAAATTCAGGGTGCCTGAGCCGCTGAGGGAAGCCCATCGCAGGGCGAGCTCTATATTTTCAGGAAGCGGGAGAGAGAGCTGAGGCTTCCGGTGAAGCCGATGAGTATTCCGCCAGAGACGAGGGTCAGGGCCTGAGATAAGGAAAGGTAGCGGAAGTTAATCAGCTCGTTGAGGGCACCCAGGGAGGCACCGAGATAAAGAGGGAAGAGGTTGATCAAAAGGAAAAGCAGGAAGAGAGAGACCAATGCTCCCACCATTCCCAGAATCATTCCTTCCACGAGAAAAGGAGTTCGGATAAAGGTGTTAGAGGCGCCAACCAAGCGTATGATTTCAATCTCTGCCTCGCGAGCAAAGACATTGAGCTTGATAACGTTGGAGATGATAAAAAAGGAAGCAAGGCTCAGTATTCCTCCCAGAAAAAATCCCACAGCTCTGGTCAGTCTGCTCAATGATTGGATTTTATCTATCCATTCCTTGTTGAATTGAATATCCTCGATTCCTTTCATTTTTCTCATGTCTTGGATGAGTGCCATCGTTTTTTCCGAGGAAATGTTTTCTTCTTTGAGGGTCGCCTCGAAAGAGGAGGGGAAGGGATTGACCTCCAAATTTTCAACGATTCCTTGAAGCTCTGGAAAGCTTTGTCGGAATTTCTCCAAGGCTTTCTCCGAGCTGAGATATTGAACATTTTTTATCAGGGATGAGCTCAATAGTTTTTCCTGGATGAGATTCTTATCAGATTCTGGCAAGTCGCTTTCGAGGAAAAAGACGACAACCATGTTTTTGGCGAGCTGCTGAGCGATGAAACGGAAATTGTTGGACAGGGCGAGGAAAATTCCGAAAATGAGAAATGAAAGGCAGATGATGGTCACCGAAAAGAAGTTACGAACTCTGTGCTGCCAAAGGTTGTTGAATGTTTCTTTCAGAAAGTATTTCAGTTTTTGGATGATCAGAGTGTTTCCTTTCTTATCAATTTTCCTTTATAGAGAAAGAGGATATTCTCGCCGAAATGCCGGATCAATTCCCGGTCGTGGGTGCAAATGATGACTGTAGCGCCTTGTTTGTTTATTTCCTTGAAGAGGGCTATGATTTCAAAAGAGAGCTCAGGGTCGAGATTTCCTGTGGGCTCGTCAGCTAGCAGAATCTTGGGGTTGTTGACCACTGCCCGGGCAATGGCCACCCGCTGTTGCTCTCCGTAGGAGAGTTGCGAGGGATATTCCCACATCTTATGATGAAGGTTGACCATTCTTAAAGCATTGAAGACCTGTCTTCGGATTTCCTTTCGAGGAATTCCCAGAACCTCGAGGACGATAGCCACGTTATCGAACACTCTTTTATGGAAAATGAGGCGGAAGTCTTGGAAGACAATGCCCATCGTCCTCCTTAGTTTAAAAATCTTGTGTTGGGGAATGCGCAAGATGTTTCTCTGGTCGATAACGATCTG
>CAZJXZ010000300.1:0-3281 GCA_964549955.1 uncultured Eubacteriales bacterium | reverse complement strand
GAGAGATAGCCGCGGTCGAACTGCATTCCCTCGACAACTTCCATGGTTGTCTCCAAACCCTTGGCTTCTTCGACTGTGATCACACCATCCTTGCCAACCTTGTCCATGGCCTCGGCAATGATTTTTCCCACCGACTCATCATTGTTGGCTGAGATGGCTCCAACCTGGGCAATCATCTCTCCGGTAACGTCGCGGCTTATCTTCTTTAAGTCTTTGACAACATCTTCGACAGCTCGGTCGACACCTTTCTTGATCAAATTGGGGTTGGCGCCGGCAGTGACATATTTCAGTCCTTCAGAATAGATGGACTGAGCCAGGACAGTGGCGGTCGTCGTCCCATCCCCGGCAACATCCGATGTCTTGGAGGCAACCTCTTTTACAAGCTGGGCCCCCATATTCTCCAAGGGGTCTTTGAGCTCAACTTCTTTAGCCACGGTGACGCCGTCCTTGGTGCTGGCCGGGGACCCGAACTTCTTTTCCAGGACGACATTCTTTCCCCTCGGCCCCAAGGTCTCCTTGACCAGGTTGGACAAAATATTGACACCCTTTAAAAGCGATTGCCTTGCTTCTTCACCAAGTGTTATTTGTTTAGGCATTTTTTCCTCCTTTCTACCTAATTAGCTAATCTTGGCCAAAATTTCTTCTTCGCGAACAATGACATGTTCCACATCGCCGATCGTCACTTCAGTTCCGCTGAATTTTCCGATAAGAACCTTATCGCCCTTCTTGACATCGAGCGGAATAACCTTCCCGTCTTCAGTCACACGCCCTTTCCCGACTTCAATGACTTCTGCCTCCTGAGGCTTCTCCTTGGCAGTGTCAGGAATGATTATTCCACCCTTTTTGACTTCGCGTTCTTCCAATCTTTTCAGAAGAACTCGGTCGTGCAGTGGTGTAATCTTCATCTGAACCTCCTTATTTAGTATTTCTTAGTCTGGATTATTCATGAATCGCGAGAAATTATTTTTTGAATTCATGAATAATTCAGGCTAGCAGGCTTACTAAGAAATTGCTAATTTTAATTAAAACACCCCTTTTTGTCAAGAAAATGGCCAAATATTAGCGCTCTTCTCAGAAAAGTGCTAAATTTTTTTGATAACTCTCAAAGATTTGGCTCGGTTTCGAAGAGTGTTACGATGCACTCCCAGGGCCTTGGCTATTTTTGTCATCTTTCCCTTGTATTTTTTCGAGGCCGTCTCGATGTAGATTTTCTCGAATTCCTTCAGAGCATCTTTTAAATGTAATTCCTTCTCTACCATTTCTTCGATAATTTTTTCCAGTTTTTGATGAATAGAGAGCTGGTCAAATTTCTTTTCCATTTTTTCCCACCTTCTTTGTTATCTCTTGATAGGTCTCCTTGAATTTCTCCCTGAGCTCCCTGGGAACCAAGCTGACGATGACCTTGGTCATTCTTAAAGAAAGAGGAGAAATCCGAGATTGCTTCAATACTTTTTTGTTTATGGGAAAGGCTGACAAAGCAAAGACGATCACCCCGCAAAAAAGAAGCCCTGCCAGCAGCCCGAAAAATCCTCCCAAGACGTTGTTAAAAACCATTAGCTGGCCCTTGGCCAGCTTGGAAAAAATGTAGGAAGCAGCCAGCCCGAGTCCGAAGACGACGATAAAAATAGTAATAAAGCCAAGGAAATGGGTCAGAAGCTTGTTGGAAGTCATCCGCTGATAAATCCAGGAAAAACGAGAATAGAAGCTGAGGGCCAGAATCAGGCCGATGATGACCGCCAGGATACTGAACACCTGCCTCACAAAGCCCTTGATTATTCCAACGGTTGTGCTTGTGATCAAGATAACGATCAGAACAAAATCAAGCCAATTCATCTTTACCTCTTTCTTTTCCTCAATTCTTCGACCATCCAGTATTCACCTTCTTTGACCGAAGCAAAGGTTATGTAGGGCTTTATCCGGCCGTGAAAATCAGAGCCGGCTGTCGGGACAAGACCAAGCTCTTCAGCGACTTTTTTATAGAATTCTGTTTGGGATGGGTCATGATAGGAAGTGTAGACCTCAAGCCCCTTCAGCCCGTTCTCCTTTAAGATTTCGAGGTCTTCTCTCGAAGCTCTCTGAAAGTACGCACCGGGATGGGCAAGGACTGGGACTCCCTCTGCCAGAGGAGCAAGGCTTAGAGCTTCCAATAGACTCAAGTTGCGCTTTGGAACCCAAGCTGGCTTGCCCTCCATAAAATAATCTTCGTAAAAAAGGTAGGGAGCGAAACGACGATTTTCCCCTTCTAAATATTTCTCTAACAAAGGATTGCTCATCTTCTCCGACTTGTCGAGCAAGAGCTGGGCAATCGCTACTCCAATCGGGGGGCCCTCCTTTGACTTTTTGGCAATCTCCTTCCAACTTATATCAAAGCCAATTCTTTGCAGCTTCTCAATCCGCTCTTTGGCTTCCTTAACTCTTGCCTTTGAGATTCGGTCGATAAGATTAAAAATAATTTTCTTCTTCCAGTTAACAAAGGGAAGAAGGAGATGGAACTCGCGGTTGCCGAAGGTGGTTGTGAGCTCAACGCTGGGAATAATCTCCACCCCCTTTTCCTCGCCGATCTCTAAAGCCTTGGGATAGGCGGCGACTGTATCATGGTCAGAGATAGAGATAGCCCGCAGTCCGTATTCCTTGGCGAGCTGAATGATAAGCAAGGGTGAAAGGTCGCCGTCGCTGCTTTTATTGGAATGAATATGCAAATCGATTTTTCCGTCGTTCATAGCTCATCCTTTCCGGTCAAGAGGCGATAGATTTCAAAATAGCGTTCGGATGTCTGCTTGATAATCGAATCGGGCAAAGGGGGAGGCGGTGACTTTTTATCCCAATTTGTGCTTTCCAAGTAATCGCGAACAAACTGCTTATCCAGGCTGGGCTGAGCCTTGCCAGGAGAATAGCTGGCCAGAGGCCAGAATCGCGAAGAATCCGGAGTAAAGATTTCATCGACAAGCAGCAGCTCACCGTTTCCAAGGCCAAATTCAAATTTTGTGTCGGCGATGATGATTCCTTTCTTGAGCGTATGAAAAGAGGCGTTTTGATAGAGCTTTATGCTTATTCTCTTGATTTTTTGAGCGAGTCGAGAGCCGACGCATTTCTCCATCTCTTTAAAAGAGATGTTCTGGTCGTGACCTTCTTGCGCCTTTGTGGCCGGAGTAAAAATAGCCTGTTGCAGACGGTCGGCTTCATTCAATCCCGGGGGAAGCTCCACCCCGCTTATCTTGCCTGTGGTTCTATAATCTTTCCAACCCGAACCTGCAAGATATCCTCGAACAACGCATTCAACC
>CAZJXZ010000299.1:0-3289 GCA_964549955.1 uncultured Eubacteriales bacterium | reverse complement strand
TTTCATCATCGTCATCTATCTGGCGCTCATGTTTGGAGCCGGGATATTCTTCAGCCGGAACATCAAGAATACGGCTGACTATTTTCTGGCTGCGCGCTCAGCCCCCTGGTTCTGGATCATGGGCGCGGTCTGGGCAACGAACATCGGCTTCCTTCACGGCTATCTGGCCCATGGCGGGGCAGCCTACGAATGGGGGCTCATCCAGGCTAACTTTGAATGGTTCCAGGGACCTTTTGGCTACGTTCTCACCGGAATCTTCTTTATCGCCTTTTACTGGAGGGCAGGCATTTATACTGTCCCTCATTTTCTGGAAAAAAGATACGGCACAGGAATTCGAACAATCTACTCTCTTGCCTGGCTCATTATTTTTCTGGTCACCATCGCCGCCGAATTGTATCTGGGTGGTATGTTCCTCAAGAATCTCCTCCATATTCCTTTCTGGCCGACTGTTTTTGTCCTGACCGGAGTTGTCGGCACATATACGTTATTGGGCGGGCTTGGGGCGGCAATCATGATGGAGTTTGTCCAGTTTGTGATCATGATGCTCGGCACCATGCCTTTGCTTTTCATCCTCTTGCATCTTGTGGGAGGCTTTGGAGGGATCAAGGATATTTTAATCAGCCAGTGGGGCGTCAGCGCTCAATACTTCACGGTCTTGCCTGATATTCACCACCCTTACGGCCCTGGTCCCTGGATTATCCTCGGGCAATGCATGGTGGTCACCATCGGCTGGTGCGCCGGCCATCAGTCGATGGTCCAGAGAAACCTGGGCGCCCGCTCGCTCTACGACTCAAAGCTCGGCTACGTTGTCGCCGCCATACCAAAAACTCTGGGCGCGTTTCTTTATGTCGTGCCCATGATCGCTGCGCCGATAATCTTCGCTCGCTACGGAATATTCGTTGAAAAGGCCGATGCCGCCTATGGAAAACTCATTCTGAACTTGCTGCCCACAGGGATGTTGGGTCTCTTCATCGCCGGCTTGCTTTCTGCCGGCCTTTCCAGCATCGATGCTGTGCTCAACTCCTCCTCGACCATGCTCATCAAGGATATCTATGAAAAGTTCCTGGCCAAAGGCAAGAGCGACCATCATTACTTTATCGCCGGCCGGATTGCCACCTTTGCCGTGATCGTCGCTTCTCTGCTTCTTGTTCCTGTCGTTCTGAAAGTTCCTCTCATCATGTGGCTGGAGCAGACGCTGCTGGCCATGGCCTTAGGGCCTTTCATGGGTGTCCTGGTCCTAGCTATCTTCTGGCGCAGGGCAAACACGCCAGGAAGCCTGGTCGGCTTCATAACCGGCGCTGTCTTTGCCGTCACCCTGCAGCAGGGCTTCGGAGTCAAAGTCTTCTTTCAAATCAGCTGGTGGTCTTTTGTCGTCACCTTATTGGTAACCATTTTTGTCAGCCTCCTGACAAAGCCGCCGAAAAAGGAAAAGGTTGAAGGAATCACCTGGGAAAGCGATTTTGAATCGATGGTCGGTGTGATTGCCGAGGAGCGTGCTGAGACAAAAGCGATGAGAGTGACTGAGATAGCGCCGAGAAAAATTACGCGCCCGCCTTGGTATCTGAATCTAAAGTACTGGGCAACTGCTATTTTACTTGTCCAGGTGCTTCTTCTCTTCTTTTTCGGCTAAATATCCTGGAGGAATTAGGAGGAAAATATCATGGAAGAAAAAAAAGGTGCTGACCCAAAGCTTATCGTCGCCGTCCAGATGCTTTCTATAGGCGTCATCCTCCTCATTCTGGGGCTCATCGTTTTTTTTCTGAGCCCGATTCGGACCATGGCTCCTTACTTTCGTATCAGCTCGCTCGCCAGCAACGGAAGCATCATCCTCGTCGGCCTTGGCTTTGCCATCGGAGGCTTCATCCGCTTGAAAAGATTGAAAAAGATATGAACATCTTGACCTTTGCTCCACTTTGCTCAGACCCTGATGAGGCCGTAAGAAAGTTCTGCTCAAAAACCCTTAAGATTCCCTATGCGGCTGAGCTCCTCTATCTTCCTTATGTTCTCTTCAGATACAAAATTGAGCTGACCTCTTTCTTCGGCCGAAAAAAAACTGAAGAGAGCCTGTTCCTCGTTGACCTTCTTCAGGGCACGCCGATGAACATTCGCAAGACAACACGATTCGAGCTCAAGGGCGAATTGCAGAGAGAATTCGAGGCTTTTGGAGACTTATTCCATCCCTCGAAAAAAGAAAAAACGAGTGCAGTCGTCCAGAGAAAAGAGGTCAAGGAAGACCATCTTCTGCCGAGAATCCTCGAGGAGGAGGAAGCCATAAAAAAAGGCAAGCACCTCCTGATGTATGACCTGATGAGAATAAGCGGAAGCCTGAGATACAGGAGGATGGACATCATGCCTTTTCCCGAAACAAAAATTCTTTATTATCCTTACTGGATAATCTATTATAGGAACAAAAAGAAAATGGAGTTTGCCGTCTATGACGGAATGAGCGGAGAGAAGGAAAGAGGACAGCTCGTCGAATCGATAAAGCTTGGCTTGGTTAAAAAGCAAAAAAATATAAACCTCGGTGAAGTGGAGGCTCGATGAAAAAGGAAAAGAGAAAATTCAGCCTGGGCCTCGATTTCGGAACGAACTCGGTGAGAGCCCTGCTGGTGGATGTTGGAAACGGCCAGGAGGTCTCGACTGCCATCTATGATTACGAATCCGGCCAGGAAGGCATCATCCTCGACCGCTCCAATCCAAACCTGGCAAGGCAGAATCCTGTAGAGTATACCAAAGGAATATCAATTGTCACAAAAAGGATTCTTCTCAGGGCAAAAAAAGTTTATAAAAGATTTGACCCAAGCCAGGTCATAGGCATCGGCATCGACACCACAGGCTCCACTCCTCTTCCGGTCGATGAGCAGGGCACGCCTTTGAGCATGCATAAAGAATTTAAAAACAATCCCAATGCTTATGCCTGGCTGTGGAAAGACCATACCGGACATGCTGAAGCAGCCGAGATCACAGAGCTGGCGACAAAGGAGCACCCGGAGTATCTGGCCAAGTGCGGCGGGATTTATTCTTCGGAATGGTTTTTCAGCAAAATTCTCCACTGCCTGCGAGCCGACCCCAAGGTGTTTGATGCGGCCGCGAGCTGGGTCGAATGCTGCGATTACATCCCCGCGCTCCTAACTAACACAACTAAGCCCAAGCTTATCAAGCGCAGCCGATGCGCTGCTGGTCATAAGGCGATGTTCAACAATACCTGGGGAGGACTCCCGGCCGAAGATTTTCTGGCCAAGCTCCATCCCAAGCTTGGCGCTCTTCGTGCCAGGCTCTACAAAAAAAC
>CAZJXZ010000298.1:0-3290 GCA_964549955.1 uncultured Eubacteriales bacterium | reverse complement strand
TTATTGACTTACGCATAATTAATGGAAAATAATATTTTCATGGCCAAGGTAATTCGGATGCCAAGATACAACACTTAAGGAGGCGTTGCGAGCATTGAATCCGATATGTGGCAGAATCAACCATGCTTTTGAGCTCCTTTGCTCCTTCGGGAACGCTGTTTGCCAATTCTCGCTTCGTCTGAGTCCATACGTGTTCTGCCGGATTGAGCTCGGGAGCATATGCTGGAAACCATTCCACATGAAGCCGAGAATAGCGGAGCTTGAGATCAGAGACAGGTTTTCCCCTGTGGATAAGAGCCTTGTCCCATAAAAGGATAACATGCCTGCGGAGATGAAGGAGAAGATGGCGCAAAAAGATTGCCACCTCGACACCCCTAATGTTCCACTCTTGAAGGTGGTAATAAAGCCCCAAATGTCGTCTCTTGGAAGAAATGGTAAGAGCAGAGAGCGCAGAAATCCTTTCCCGTTTGTAGAAGTGATACAAAGTCGGCGTCTGCCCCTTCGGAGCCCAAGTCCTGCAGAGAGAAGGGATGAGAAGGAAACCGCTCTCATCCAGAAATACCAGATGGGCGCCAAGTGCGGCGGTTTTTTTTTATGGCCGGCCAATGATACCTCTTCCAATGTGCGATTTCTGCCTCGTCCCGTTCCCGGGCTCTCCGTTCCGGCTTCTGGCAACTCCAGTCCATCCCTGTTAACAGTCGCCAGATATGGTTGGGATGATACTGGACTCCAAAAGTCTTTCGAATCACTTCCGCCACCCGTCGCGTCGTCCACAGTTCCGTCTGATAGCCAACAGCCATTGGGCCCTTCAAGAGAATCTCAACAAGTCGCTGTTTTTCTTCCTCTGAAAGCTTGGGAGGACGCCCTGGAGCCTGTATGCAATTTAGCCCTTTTCCTCCTTTCTGTCGGAAGGCCAGTTGCCAGCGAAACACGGAGCTTACCGATGAGCACACTCTTTTTGCCACCGCCGATAAAGTCTTGCCCTCTTCTAGCAATTGGATGGCTCGGCGGCGACGCTTTTCCAATTGCCGAGGGCTTCCTGGAGGTCTCATGCCCTCCAGTGTAGCATAAGATGAAGTTAATTTCCATTATTTATGCGTAAGTCAATAATTAGATATACTTTTGGATTTATTAAAGAAAGAAGTTTCAATGTTTTTTATAGGGTAAATTTAAAATTCTCACTGCATCCTTAAAGCGTGAAAAACCTAAGATAAAAAAGTAAAGAATCACCTTATCCCCTGAGCCATCAATATATCTTGGCCTGGCCTCAGCAAAATCCACTTGGGCCTGCTCCCCAGGTAGAGTCTCAAACCGAACCGTGGCCTCCCGGAATATCTCCTCCTTCTTCGCTCTAACAAACTGCTTCACCGTTGAATAACTTCCCTTATAGCCTAATGCCTTCAGTTTGTTTCGAATCAATGTTGCCTGCATCTCCGGGCAATTCTCCAGCCAACCCTCGATTATCGCTTTGAAATCGTCCAAAATAGATTCTCTCTGCCGCGGTGAAGGCTGCGGCCTCTCTGGCATGAAAAGCAGTTTCTTCACCGTCCGTCGATCTATCCCAAGCTTCTTGCCAATGGTCATGTACTTAAATCCTTGTCGGGCAAGCCTTCTAACTTTTAGCCATATTGATTCTCCATACATGTAGCCTACCTCCTTTTTTCTCAAGGAGCTATTTTTACTTTTCTGCCCTACCATTCCAAGTCCTTCAGTGAAAAATCGCTATGCAAAACTGTACATTTTTATCTTGCCATAAAGTGTACATTTTTATCTTACCATCAACATTCATGAGGTGATTATCAATTCCAATTCATTATCTTATTCCGTCTATGTCAACGGAAGATTTTTTAAGGTTGAGAAGAAATCAATCTCTCAGATTTTAGGAAGAGAAGGGGCAAGGCCTCGTAAGAGGGATATCGTGACATCGATGCCTGGAAGAATTATCAAACTTTTTGTCAGGGAAGGCGAAAAGGTCGGGGAAGGCCAGGCAGTTTTAGTCCTGGAGGCGATGAAGATGCAGAACGAGATCAAGTCTCCTCAATCAGGGACGATAACAAAAATCGTCCCCAAGGCCGGTGATTCTGTGGAAGCCGGCTCCCTCCTTTTTTCGTTGGAATAGAACTTTCCTCAATTTTTTTCCGCAATATTCTAAATTTATTATAAAAATTGGTTCATCCGACTTTTCTGTGGGTAACAGGATAAAGATTTAATCCACCACAATGGAAATAAATCGCTATTTTGAAATGCTCCCGATTCCGAAATCCATAGGCCATTTTCCTGATAGTTTCGATCTTGGAGTTAAGACCTTCACTCACAGCATTAGTTATCCGGTGGCGAAAGTACGTCAGTATCTGCCTCAGATATTTCCGGAACATACGCGCCTTCTCAATCACAGGCTTCAGACGCGAGTGGGTAGCCCAGAAAAACCACGCCTTAAAATGACGAATCGCCCAGGCTACAAAGCGGTATCGCCAAAGCTCCCTCAGGCTCTCTTTAATCGCCCACGCCCGCCCTGTCTTCAGATGCATCTGCTTCAAACTCTGGAATCGTTGTTTATGTCTATCTGGGAGGTTCTCTCTCGAGTAAAGCCAGAGGTATTTCGAGCCTGTCAGCCTCTCATCTCCCACTTTCTTCAACTCTCGATGCTCATCTTTACGCACCTCATCAACCGCTTTGACCATGTGGGTCATCAGGTGGTAGCGGTCAAAGACAATCTTCTCCTCAGCTTCTGGAACATGCTCCCCTATCGAGGCCAGAAACGGGTCCCAGATGTCCACGGCAATGGCTTCAATCCTCTCTCTCGCCTTCTTCGAAACTGTAGCAAAATAACCATCAAGACTCTCTTTTTTCCGGTCATCCCCCACATATTCAACCGTCGCTTGCTCCAGGTCACAGACCACAGTGACATAGTCGTGTCCCCGTCCAGCAGTCTTCTCATCCACCCCAATCTGTTTCGGCTGCCGCTTCTTCTTCGCCTTCAATCCTCGCTCCACCGCTCGCTCCATGATGTGCCAAGCCTCATCCCAGCTGATCCGCAGAATACCCGAAGCACTCAGGATGTCGCAAGCCCTCATGACATCAATCGCCAGACGTTCAAAAAGTGCTGTAAACCGCGCTCTCTCCTCCGCCCAGGCCACTCGCACTTGCTTTACCCCATGATCCTCACATTTCACCCGAGGAACTCTCGCATGGAGAAACGTCTTAAACTGGCATGTGTCCAGATGTCTCCAGACCCGCTCAAGCGTATGATCGTAGATAGACAGCATCTCACCACACTCAGGGCAAGGCCA
>CAZJXZ010000297.1:0-3307 GCA_964549955.1 uncultured Eubacteriales bacterium | reverse complement strand
AGAAGGCCGTTCATCGATTTTGTCCTGGGGCCTGATAATTATAACCAGCTTCGAGAGGTCGTCCTTAGCAGCGAACAAGAAAAATTCATCTCCACTCGAAGCAGCTTGGAATTCCAGGAAATTCCCTATCATCTTCTTTGCCGGGAAAGCGCTGTCAGCTCTTACGTGACCATCATGGAGGGATGCAATAATTTCTGCTCCTACTGTATCGTTCCCTTTGTCCGAGGCAGAGAAAAATTCAGGCCGATGAAAAACATTCTCGATGAAGTTCAATATTTAGCCGATAACGGATACAAAGAGGTCCAGCTCCTTGGCCAAAACGTTAATTCTTACCGAGACCCTGAGACTGGAATAGATTTTTCAGAGCTCTTAACTGAAGTCAACCGGATTGGGGGAATCGATTGGATCCGGTTCATCACTTCCCATCCAAAAAATTTCAAGGAGAAAATCGCCGCAGCCATGAAAGAAGCTAAAAAAGTCTGCCACCAGCTTCATCTCCCGATTCAATCCGGCTCCTCCTCAGTGCTGAAAAGGATGAACAGGGGCTACACCAGAGAAGAATACCTTGAAAAAATATCAATCCTCAGAAAGCTGATGCCTGATATCAGCCTCAGCACAGACATCATCGTCGGCTTTCCCGGAGAGACAGAGGAAGAGTTCCAGGAAACATTGAGCCTTCTAAGAGAAGTCCGTTACACGAATATCTTTTCCTTCCGCTATTCCCCCAGGCCTCTGACCGCAGCTTCAGAGGAAAAGGACACGGTCTCCTTTGAGGAGAAAAAAAGGCGGCTCAGCCTCGTTCAGCAGCTTCAGAAGGAACTGCAGCTCGAGCTCAATAAATCTATGGTCGGACGGGTGATGAAAGTCCTCTGCTTGGGAAAAAGTAAAAAAGATTCGAGCCTTTTCTCCGGCCGCAATAAGGGATTTCAGATTGTCAATTTCAGGTCAAAGGATGATGTTGTCGGGCGGTTTGCCGCTGTCCGCATCACTTCCTTCGGCCCTTACAGCCTCATAGGGGAAGAAATCCCCTAAACGTCTATCGACCGCAGGGCAGGCGCCAGCCTCAGGCAAGCCAAAAACCAAATTACAGAAGCTAATTTCTATTCATACACCAATATTACCACTCGTCTGTTCTGAGCCCTTCCCTCGCGAGTTGAATTGTCAGCTATTGGCTCAGCACTTCCATAACTTATCACTTGCATTCTGTGGAGAGGAATACGATACTGTTTGTGAAGATATCCCATTGCTGCTTCGGCTCTTTTCTTTCCTAAAATCAAATTCCATTCATCTGGCCCTGTGCTATCGGTGTGTCCCTGGATTTCAAGATACACACCTCGATCTAGAGCAACCAGTTTTTCAACGAACTTATCTAACTTCTCTTTGGCTTCAGCACTCAATTCATAACTGTCGAATTTAAACTTAGCCTCATCGTTTCTCAGTGTCTCTTGAAAAATCAGCTTTCCCTGAGCATATTTTTTTACTTCGTTAATTTTGCTATCTAATTCGGACCTCTGTTGACTTAATTCCGACTTCTGCTGGGTGATTAACGAACCGAGAGTGGATAATCGTTCATCATGTTCTTTGATCCTTTTCTGATTCTCCTCAACCGCACTTTCCATATCTTCCACTTTTTGATCCAAAGTGGCGACTTCTCCTGAGACATATCTTTTAGTAGCGCAACCTGTGCTAGCCATCAGAGCTATAAGAAGCAAGGCGCCCAAGAGAAATGTGATTTTGTTTTTGCTCATTATGACCTCCTTGCCTTTGCTTTGATAATCAGCCTTTGGCAATATTAAATGATAACAAAAATCGCGACATCTGCAAATATCATTTTATGATTTTTTTCTCCTGCCGACTTCTCTCTAAAATGAAAAAATATCATTCATTCTTTCAACCTCAGCCTTCAGCTAATAGTCAAAGTCATTGAGGACTTTCCCTTTCACCGCTATAATATCCTTCTCTTGTTCTCACTTTGTATTTCTTTTTTGAAGTGATGACTTTTATCCTTCGATACTCTTTTTCTGGATTTCTATAAGAAGTATATCCAATTATATATTGATAACAAATCTCTTTTTTAATCGTTCTTAGAGCAGATTTCAATTCCTCAGGTTGATTAATAAAAGATGCCTTTCCTCCCGTAGCTTCAGAGAATCTTTCAAGAGAGCCAGCAATACCCGAAGCGGTTAATGAAGGAGAATGTTTATACTTTCTTAAATACTGCTCACTCAAAGGAATTTTATAGGCGATGGTATATATCGGTATGTCTACCCTTCTTGCAATTTCAAGCGCTTGCTCAACAGAGTATTGGCTATCATTCTCGATTCCATCAGTAATGAGAAGGAGAGCTCTTTTCTCATTTTTCCCTTTATTAGCAAATTCCGGAGATACGGCGACTGCGTCATTCAAGGCGGTCTGCCCGTAAGCCTCGGTCTTCTTCAGGACAATTAAAAAATCATTTTTATTTTTAGAAAAACGTACAGCAACTTCCACCTCTCCGTCAGCAAAAATTAATAGAGAAACTTCATCATGAACATTAAGAAGGTCTGTTATTAGATAATGAAGTGCCTCCTTACTCTCTTTCAATCTATCCTGAAGAGCCATGCTGCCGCTTACGTCAAGGAGAACGGTTAAGCTTAAAGGAGCTTCAAAATTGTGGCTGAAATAGGTTATATCCTTCTTTTCATTATTCTCATATACACTAAAATCTTCCTCGGCGAGGTCGTTAATATACCTTCCTTTCTTATCTTGAACTGTTACTGCTATGGAAATGGCACTGACAGCTACCTCATGGGCCAAAGCCTTATTTTTTGTTTCTTGTGAAAAGGATAATAATGAAGATACATTTATTATGACAGTAAAAATAATAATGAGAGTCATTAATAGGGGCGGGATACTTTGTTTTTCTCTCGGAGTTATTTCTATCATTTTTTTATTTTCCGGACATATTTATTATTATAACCCAGAAAAAATGAAAAATTTGGAATCAATGGCAATGACCCGCTTCCTGGCGAAGCTTCACAAATTGATGTCCTTACAACCCAGATTTACGATTGTTTCTATAGATTAGTCGTATGAATAATAACTCCTGAGGAAAGAGTCAAACAGTACACCCTCGTTTCACAGCAAAAAACGAGAAGGGATTTCTGTTGATTTCGATGCACGCATCCTCAAAGATAATCTGGAGACGAAGAAAAAATATCCATCCTCAGAAATCTCATGCCCGATATCAGCCTCAGTCATATACCGTCACCGGTTCTCTTGGAGCGACAGAGGAGTGGTTCCTGAAGACCCTCATCAGCGAAGAAAT
>CAZJXZ010000296.1:0-3314 GCA_964549955.1 uncultured Eubacteriales bacterium | reverse complement strand
CCTTTATCAAAGAGGCAGATAATATAATCATCTTTAAGGTGTTTTTCAAGCTCAATAGCTTCAATTTCTTTTATTCTAGCAGCAAATCTCTCATCAATTCCTTTTGCTTCCTTTGAACGGATGATCAGGCATTTTGCTAACTGATTGATTTTCTTCAAATAATATTCTTCTATGCCTCTTATCTCGCTGTTGCGCGTTCTTCCAGGCCAGATAACCTTCAATTTCATAGTGAATCAAAAAAGGAATATCTAACTTTTAAAAAAATTTTTCAATAAAAAATAATAATTAAAATGCGAAATGTCAATATTTTTTTTATATTTTTTATATCTTTGAGTGAAGAAAACCAGACATGTCGGGTCGGGCGGGAAGGCTCAGCCAGCCGCTCAATATGAAAACTTAAGGGCGTCTCCCCATAATCTTTCCAGTGAATAATATTCTCGCGCATTCCTCGAGAAAACATGGACAATGAAATTTCCATAATCCATCAAAATCCATTCCGCATTCTCCACTCCTTCCACGCTCAGGGGAAGGGAACTCTCCTTCCTCAGCTCCTGTAAGACACTCTCATAGAGGGCAACGTTCTGCCTGGGAGAGTTTCCATGCATGATAACGAAAAAATCAGTGAAGGAACAAAGCCCCCTTAAATCCAGGACAATGAGCTCCTCACCTTTCTTGGCTTTGCCGGCTTTCACGCAAATCCTCACCTCAGGGGGAAGCCTTTTTTTGGAGACCGTTTTTTTTGCTCTTTCTCTCGGCATTTCTAGCTTTGGTAAAGCTTGTTATCTATTATATAGTTTTCCACCTCTTGGGAAAGCATATCTTCTGTCGACTCCCCTTTTCTGATTCTCTCTCTAATTTTAGTCGAGGCAACATCCAGAGCACCTATGGGCAGAAGGAATATCTTGAAGGAATAAAGAAGCTCATTTCTGACAGGCTCGGACTCGGAGAGCTTATGCATTTTTCCTATTAATTTTCCCCCTAAGACTTGCCTGGCCTCATCCAAACGGTACCCAGGCCTGTTGATGACGATAAAATAACACTGCTCGAGGACTTGTTCATAATCTTTCCAGGTTTCAATCTCTAAAAAAGCATCAACACCGAGGATAAAAAAGAACAAGGCCTTGGGATGAAGCCTCTTTAGCTTGTTGAGGGTGATGATTGAATAAGACTTTTCCTTGGCATCAACCTCGATCGAGCTAGGGACAAAACAAGAATAGGGGCGAAGGGCCAATTCAACCATTCTCAAGCGATGATAGGCGGAGACAATCCCAGTCGAGTCCTTATGGGGAGGAAGATAAGAAGGGATGAAGAAAACTTTTTCCAGAAAAAATCTTTCTTTAACTATCTCTGCTGCCCTCAGATGCCCGGAATGAATCGGGTTGAAGGTTCCGCCAAAAATTCCTATTCTCTCCTTTTTCACTAATCCTTTCCTTTTCCTATAAGGCCCAATGTCTTCGCTATTTCACCGACGAGCTCTCTGAGCCCCTCCTCCTTGAGGGCAGATATTGAAAAAAACGGAAGCCCCTCTTCTGCAGCAAGCTTGCTGACTGCCTCTAATCTCTCCCCGTTGCCCCCGAGGAGGTCAATCTTGTTCGCGGCTATGATTTGATGCCGTTTGACCAGCTTGGGGCTGAAAGCCTCGAGTTCCTTGAGGACTATCCTGTAATCCTGAACTGGGTCCCTCCCTGTATAAGGGGAAACATCGATAAGATGGAGCAAGATTTTCGTCCTCTCCACGTGTTTGAGGAACTTAATACCCAGCCCGTGGCCCAGATGAGCTCCTTCGATCAAACCTGGAATGTCGGCGACAACAAAGCTCTTGAATTCACCCAGGTCGACAACCCCTAGATTGGGGGTAAGAGTCGTAAAGGGATAATCGGCAATAAGCGGCTTTGCAGAAGATATCTTGGAGATCAGGGTTGATTTACCCACGTTAGGAAAACCGATCAGTCCTACATCGGCAATGAGCTTGAGCTCAAGGATGAAGTCTCCGTATTCCCCAGCCTCGCCCTGCTCCCACTCTCTTGGCGCTTGATGAGTGGCTGAGGCAAAAGATGAATTGCCGCGACCGCCTCTTCCTCCTTTAACTATCAAAAACTCCTTCCCCGTGGAGATAAAGTCGAACAAAACTTCTTCCTTTCCAGCGCGTCTAACAATCGTCCCGACCGGAACTCTCAAATAGAGGTCTCTGCCCTTTTTCCCTTGGCGATTGTTTCCTTGGCCATGGGCACCTTTTCCAGCGCGATTTATGGGATGGAAGCGAAAATAGGCAAGAGAATTCAAATTTTCATCGGAGATGAGATAGATGCTTCCTCCGTCTCCTCCTCGTCCGCCATCAGGCCCGCCGCGGGGAACACCCCATTCCCTGCGAAAGCTCACACATCCATTGCCTCCATTTCCTGCGGAAAGAGTCACCTTGACCTGGTCGACGAACATATTTAGCGGAGTCCAGACCTCCTAGGCAGGAATAATGGAGACAAATTTCCCCCTTCTGCCTCTGACTTCAAATCGAACTAAGCCAGCGATCTTGGCGAAGAGAGTGTCATCCTTTCCTTTCCCGACATTCAATCCTGGTTTAAAAGGCGTTCCTCTTTGACGAACAATAATGGAACCAGCAGAAACGAATTGTCCGCCTGACCTCTTAACGCCAAGCCTCTTCGACTGGCTTTCTCTTCCATTCCTTGCGCTTCCAGCAGACCTCTTATGAGCCATGCTCTTACTCCTTCTTTGATGCTGACCTGTCAGCCTTTGTTGCGGTCTTCATTGCTCGCTTTTTTCTGGCAGGAGCTTCTTCCCTAGGCCTTTCTGCTTTGAGGACTTTGACCTTCGCTTCTCTGCCTTCGGCTTCTTTCGTCACTACTTTTCGCTTGAGAGGAACGATCCTCTCCTTTTCCTTTTTCACGGCCTCGGCCGGCTTCTCTGGCTCTCGTTTTGGCCCAAGAGCAATCTCTTCAATTCTTATTCGAGTAAGCTCCTGGCGATGCCCTCTCTTCCTTTTGTACTGCTCCCTTCTCCTCTTCTTGAAGACAATGACTTTTTCGTCCTTAAGATTTTCAATGATCTCAGCCTTCACCAGCGCATTCTCAACAAAGGGAGTGCCGATCAGAGTCTTTTTCCCGTCCTCGACAAGAAGAACATTGGTGAAGGTGAATTTCTCACCTTTTTCCTTATCGAGCTTTTCAACACAGAGAACGTCTCCCGCTTGAATCCTGTATTGTTTTGCTCCTGTTTTTATAACCGCAAACATCTTATTAACCTCGATTGTCCTGAATGTTTTTAAAGATGGATTCTAACTTTAACATAAGGCTATTGTT
>CAZJXZ010000295.1:0-3322 GCA_964549955.1 uncultured Eubacteriales bacterium | reverse complement strand
TTTTGGAAAAAGTCGTAAATCTTCACTTCCAGGATTACTCAGTCGGAGAGCAGAGTCTTCAGGTCGCCTGCGACTCTGAGCCTATCCGCCTAAAGGGATGATGCGGCCAGAAGGCTTGCGTCGACACATATCGGACCTCATTTGACTCTTTTCTTTTTTGTTGCTACTCTTTTGTTAAAAAATCAGAGGGATTTGCAGTGACTATCAAGTGCCCCAAATGCGATACTGAGAACACTTCCGATTCCCAATTTTGCAAGAAGTGCGCTACCCCACTTCCTTCTTCCAAGGGGATCTCTGTTTCTCAGACAGAAACCCTTCAAACGCACCTTAAAGAACTCACAACCGGCTCCACCTTTGCCGGCCGCTATCAAATCATCGAAGAGCTGGGTCAAGGCGGCATGGGTAAGGTTTACAAGGCGTTTGATAGAGAGGTTAACGTTAGGGTTGCTTTGAAACTCGTCAAACCCGAAATCGCAGCGGATAAGAACACCATCGAACGATTCAGGAATGAATTGAAAGTTGCCAGGGAAATCTCTCATAAGAACATCTGCCGCATGTATGACCTTGGAAGGGAAGCGGAAACTTACTTCATAACGATGGAATATGTGTCGGGCGAAGATTTAAGAAGTTTCATCCGAAGGGCGAGACGGCTTGATATAGGAACAGCCATTTCTATAACCAAACAGTTTTGCGAGGGTTTGTCTGAGGCACATCGTTTGGGTGTTGTCCATCGGGACCTCAAGCCGGGCAATATCATGATCGATATAGAGGGCAATGCCAAGATCATGGATTTTGGGATTGCCCGGTCGCTCAAAGGGAAGGGCATCACCGGAGCTGGGGTGGTGATCGGAACTCCCGAATACATGAGCCCTGAGCAGGTAGAAGGGAAGGAGGCGGACCAGCGGTCCGATATCTATGCGCTCGGAGCGATTCTTTATGAGATGGTCACAGGCCGCCTGCCCTTCGAAGGTGACACGCCGTTCACGATCGGCATGAAACACAAGAGCGAGACCCCGAAGGATCCCCGCCAGCTGAACGCTCAGCTTCCCGAAGAAATGAGCCGCCTGATCCTCCGCTGCCTGGAAAAAGATAAAGAGAAGAGATTTCAAAGCGCCGCGGCAGTTGCCGCTGAACTCGAGAAAATAGAACGTAACGTTATCACTGGAGAGAGGATTGTACCCACGGCAAAAGCCAAAGATTCAAGAGAAAAATCATGGCCGTTTCGTCTGAAGAGACTCTTTATCCCGATTTTAGTGGCAATTGCCCTGGTCACGGTCGGCCTGATTCTCTGGCGCGTTTTTCCTGGAAAGCGTGTTGCTGTGCCGATGGGCAAGCCCTCAGTCGCTGTTTTGCCATTTGAAGATTTGAGTCCCCAGAAAGACCAGGAATACTTCTGCGACGGGATGACCGAGGAACTGATCAACCGCTTGAGCAATATCAAAGAGCTCAAAGTCCCGGCCAGAACTTCTGTTTTCGCGTTCAAGGGAAAAGCCGCTGATATCCGTGAAATTGGCAGGAAGCTCAATGTGCAGACAGTGCTCGAGGGAAGTATTAGAAAAATAGACAACCAGCTTCGAGTCACAGCTCAGCTCATAAACATCTCTGACGGTTTTCATCTCTGGTCGGAAACATATAACCGGGAGCTTAAAGATGTATTCAACATCTGGGACGAAATTGCCTTAACCATAGCGGATAAACTCAAGCTAACGCTCTTGGCCGAGGACAAAACGAGGCTGGTGAAGCGTTCGACCGGGAATATTGAAGCTTATAATCTTTATCTTCTCGGGCGCTATCTCTTTTATAAGGCCGTTGTCGAAGACGAGTTTTTTAAAGCGATGAGCTACGGCGATCAGGCGCTGGCCAAGGATCCGAAATTCGCTTTGGCCTATGTGTTAAAGGCTGGCTGCTATCAGCTTCTTTGCCTTAGCGGATATCTCGCTCCCCGGGACAGCTATCCGAAGGCCAAGGAGGCCTTGATAAAAGCCCTCGATCTTGATGACGGGCTCGGGGAAGCCCACGCCTCTCTTGGCTATCTCAAGATGGTTGCCGATTGGGACCCGGCCGGCGCGGAAAAAGAGTTGAAGCGCGCTCTCACGCTTAGCCCCGGCAGTGCGGATGTCTATGTTTATTACTCGATGTTTTTAGCCGAAACGAGACGGCTTGACGAAGCCATCGCAGGGTTAAAGCGAGCAGCCGAGCTGGATCCGACCGGGCCTCAAACCTACGCCTATCTGGGATGGGGTTACTACTGGGCGAGCCGTTTTGAGGAGGCCATAACCCAATTGAAAAAAGCGCTGGAAATGGATCCGAGCAATCTGAATGCCCAATTTACTCTCATCATGATTGATGCCCTGAGGGGAATGTCCGGTGAGGCCGCTGGCCAGGCCGATAAATTGCTGTCGGCCTTGCCGTCCCTTGATGATGCTCCAATCCTGTCCAACTTCGCATGGATCTATGCCGTCTCGGGCCGGCCAGAGAAAGCCCGGACTCTTCTGAAGCGCATACTGGATTTGAGAGCCAAACGCTATGTCGATGCCTATATTATCGGAGGAGTCTATGCCGGCTTGAGGGAAAAAGAAAAGGCCTTCGAATGGCTGAACAAGGCTTTTGAAGAGCGTGCCGGTCAAATGGTTATCATCCAAGTCGATCACTGGATTGACAATCTGCGCTCTGACCCGAGGTATAAGGACCTGCTGAAAAAAATGGGTTTTGAAAAATAACTCGCAGAATATAGAAGGAACCAGAACTATATAGCCAAAGAGTATCCCCGAAATTCTTAAACCTCTGGAAAGACACCGAGTCTGGCAGGTCCGCGGTCAAGGATTCCAGGAAAAGGCTGGAGTCTTCCCTCCAGCGCCTTTATCAATCCTCTTCCACTTTTTCCTCTTCGGCATACAGCCGGCCAAGGGTTTCATCCTCAAAGGCCCTTCTTTCCTTCCTTCGAAGCCAGTCGAATTTCTTCTGGTCATCCTCAGTGGCTTTTCCGTATGACCTTGACCGAGTCCCGCTCAGACTTGATGTGAGCGCAGACCTCGCTCGAGGAATCGATGACAACAGCCAAGTCTCCCCCTAAATCAGATTCAATGAGGCACAAATCTCCTTCTGCGTTTAGCGCTTGAACTCAGCTGCGCCGCTCAATTGGTGTCTAGCGGAATGATTTGTTAGATTTTTTTCTTATAAGCATCTCGCCTGTGACCTATTCTAAGGATAAGAACATCATCTCCTAAAATTGCATATATTACCCTATAATCACCAACTCGATATTTTCGAAGACCGGCAAATTTTCCTTTGAGGACCGGATAAGTATCCGCCTTTTTTGAAA
>CAZJXZ010000294.1:0-3343 GCA_964549955.1 uncultured Eubacteriales bacterium | reverse complement strand
ACTGAATGAAGTCATGGGACATATGGAGAGTAAAATAGAAAGTTTGGAGGATTATCTTTTTAAAGATGAGGATACATATAAAACCATCGAGGAAGCGACTGAATAAGAGAAAAATCGCAGTCCAAAAATTCATAGATAGCCGGGGAGAGAAACGGAGACCTCAGAAAGAAGAGGATGTTCATCTCTTCATCCTCAAGTTTTATCTTGGTCTTTTTCCCCAAAGTTTCTCTTTAGGTTTTGAAGCAGCGAGAGTCATAGCCATCTAACCCTCCATACTTTCATCTCCTTTGATTCACCCGACAAGGAGGTGATCAAAGTGATTTCAGCTCTATGGTACATAATTCCAATTCTTTTGATTTTGGCTGGGACCATTGTCTTTCTCTGGATAAAAAAGGCTTCAGGATCAAGGGCCCTTTTTCGAGCCCACCAGGAAGCCAAGATTATTTTAGGGAAGGCAGGGGAAGAAGCCGAAAAGATTAAGCGCGAGGCCGCCATCGAGGTCAAGGAGAAACAGCTCAACCTCAAGGCTGAGTTTGAGAGGCAGACGCGCGACAGCCGAAGAAAGATTAACGAGATGGAAAGAATGCTGATGCGGAAAGAAGAAAACCTGGAACGCAAGTTTCAGAATTTGGAGAGGAAAGAGAGGGAGCAGGCGGCCAAGGAGCAGAGGGTTTATCAGAAAGAGAGGGAGCTTGGTGAAGTGGAAAAGAAATATCACGAGTTGACCAGGCAGGCCTTGGCTGAGCTGGAGAGGATAGCAGGCATGACTCAAGAGGAAGCCAAGAGTATGCTGGCCAAAAAGTTGGAGGAGGAAGCCAAGCTCGAAGCCGTTCAGACAATCCGCAGGATAGAAGAAGAAACCAGGGAGAAAAGCCAGTCAATGGCAAGGGAAATCATCGGCCAGGCCATCCAGCGCTCAGCGGCCGAACATGTGGTGGAAACAACAGTCTCTGTCATTGACCTCCCTTCGGATGACATGAAGGGCCGCATCATCGGCAGAGAGGGCCGGAACATTCGCGCCCTGGAACTGGCTACGCAAGTCGATATCATCGTCGATGATACTCCAGAAGCCGTCATTCTTTCCAGCTTCGACCCGATTCGCCGCGAGCTGGCCCGTTTAGCCATTGAAAAGCTGGTTATTGACGGAAGAATCCATCCTGCCCGCATCGAAGAAGTCGTCGAGACGGTGAAAGCAGAGTTGGAGGAGAAAATCAAGCAGGAGGGAGAGTCTGTCCTCTTGGAGCTCAGGCTTCAGAATCTTCATCCTGAGCTGGTTAAGCTTCTCGGCAAGCTGAAATACAGGACAAGCTACGGACAGAACGTTCTCCAGCATTCGAAGGAAGTTGCCTATCTAGCAGCCTTGATGGCCAAGGAGACTGGAGTGGATGCCAACATCGCCTTGAGAGCCGGGCTCCTTCATGACATTGGAAAGGCAGTGGATAAGGAAGTCGAGGGAACGCATACTGAGCTCAGCGTTGAGCTCTGCCGCAAATATGGAGAATCAGAGCCTGTTTGCCTGGCCATCGCTTCCCACCATCGTGATGTGGACTTTCCTTCGATAGAAGCGGTCTTGGTCCAGGCCGCAGACACGCTTTCTGCAGCTCGGCCCGGTGCTCGCCGCGAGCTTCTTGAAGCATACGTCGAGAGGCTGGAAAAGCTGGAAAAAATAGCCAACTCTTACGAAGGAGTCTCCAAATCCTTTGCCCTGCAGGCTGGACGAGAGATCAGGATCATCGTTGAAAGCCAGAAGATCTCTGATGATAAAGCAGCCATAATGGCCAAGGATATTGCCAAGAAAATAAAGGATGAGCTGGATTATCCAGGCCAGATCAAGGTCACCGTGATCCGCGAGATGAGGGCTGTTGAGTATGCCCGGTAATATCGGAGTTCTTTTCTTGGGTGATATCATTGGGCGGCCGGGCCGCAAGGCTTTAAAGAAACATCTTTTTTCCCTTGTCCAGAAGCACTCTCCGGCTATGGTCATCGCCAACGGTGAAAATGCTGCAGGTGGAGTGGGTATTACAGAAGAGGTTGGCCAGGAGCTCCTGGCCCAGGTTGATGTCCTGACCTCAGGCAATCATATCTGGGATAAGAAAGAGGCGGTCGATTATCTCCAGAAGGAGCCAAAACTGCTGCGGCCTGCCAATTACCCGGCTCTAAATCCTGGGAAAGGGACATATCTTTTTGAGGCGAGCGCTGGCCATAAGGTCGGCGTGCTGAATCTTCAGGGGAGAGTCTTTATGGAGCCTATCGATTGTCCCTTCAGGGTTGCTGACGAGGAGCTCGAGAAGCTTAGAGCCTTGACGCAAGTGGTCATCGTTGATTTCCATGCCGAGGCCACTTCCGAGAAGCAAGCCATGGGCTGGTATCTGGATGGGAGGGTTTCAGCTGTGGTGGGAACACACACCCACGTTCCGACGGCTGATGAAAGAATCCTGCCTGAAGGGACAGCTTTCATCACGGACGTGGGCATGGTCGGCGGATACAATTCTGTGATCGGAATGCGCAGGGACCAGGCCCTGAAGAGATTCCTGACCTCCAGGCCCCAGCGGTTTGAGCCGGCAAAGGAAGGGATTTTTTTCTCTGCCGTCTTTATAGAGGTTGACAGTCAAACAGGAAAAGCCATTTCCATCCAAAGGGAAATCATAGCTGAGGAAAAAAGTGCAGACTGAAAGCCTGGTCAAGCCGGACAAGATTTATACAGTTACCGAAGTCACCCGCCTGGTCAAGCTCGAACTGGAGACTTCCTTTCCCTTTTTATGGGTTGAGGGCGAGATATCCAATTTCCACCGCCACCAGTCAGGCCATCTCTACTTTACCTTGAAGGACGAGCTGAGCCAGCTCCGAGCGGTCATGTTCCGTTCAGAGGCGCGGAAAGTGCTTTTTGAGCTCAAGGATGGGCTTAAGGTTGTTGCCCGAGGTCGGATAAACGTCTATGAACCCAGAGGGGAATATCAGCTTCTGGCTGAGGTCATCGAGCCCAAAGGCAAGGGAGCTCTCCAGCTAGCTTTTGAGCAGCTCAAGGAGAAGCTGAAGAAAGAAGGCCTTTTCGAGCCTGCCCATAAGAAGAAGCTTCCCATTCTTCCCAAAAAAGTCGGCGTGGTGACTTCGCCCGCAGGAGCAGCGATCGTCGATATCCTCAGGACGCTGGAGAGAAGGTTTGCCCGGCTCCACATTCTCATCTATCCAGCTAGAGTACAGGGCGAGGGTGCAGCCGATGAAATTGTCGAGGGCATAGATTATCTCGGCCGCTATCCTGGTATTGAGGTCATCATTGTCGGCCGCGGTGGCGGGTCGATGGAGGATTTATGGGCCTTCAACGAGGAGAAGGTTGCCAGGGCGA
>CAZJXZ010000293.1:0-3344 GCA_964549955.1 uncultured Eubacteriales bacterium | reverse complement strand
ACTGTCCTCAAAGGGACGAAAGATATGGCTGGCTCGGAGATGCACATCTTTCGGCAGAAGAGGCTGCTTTCAACTTTGATATGGCTGCCTTTTACACAAAATTTCTGAAAGACATCCAGCTCGCCCAGAAAGAAGATGGAAGGTTGCCCGACGCCGTGCCTCTCTACCTGGGCCGGCTTTATCCCGCAGACCCAGCCTGGGGAAGCGCCTATACGACTCTCGCCTGGCTTGTCTATAACTTTTATGGAGACAAGAGGATTCTGGAGGAGCATTACTCTTCGTTGAAAAAATATATCGAATTCTTAAGGTCAAATGCCCAAGGAAATATCCTGAAGAGGCTGGGAAAGTATGGCGACTGGTGTCCTCCGGGAAGCGTTGTCCCCAAGAGAACTCCGGTCGAGCTGACCTCGAGCTGGTATTACTATCATGATTTGGTCTTGCTGGCGAGGATTGCCAGGCTTCTTGGAAAAAAAGATGATGCCGGGCGTTGCTCAAAGCTTGCTGAGGAAATCAAAGAAGCATTCAATAAAAACTATCTGGAGGATGACCAGTACAAGGCTCAGCGAATGAGCCCGGCCGAGAGAAGCCCGAGTCAAACCTCAAATGTCCTTCCTCTTTACCTTGACATGGTTCCTAAGGAGAAGAAAGAAAAAGTCCTGCAAAGCCTTCTCCAGAGCATTGTCCAGGAGCAGGATTATCATCTTGACACAGGAATCCTTGGAACAAGATACATTCTCGATGTGCTCACCGATAATGGCTATGGCCATGTTGCTTACAGGATTGTCAACCAGCGAAGCTATCCTGGTTGGGGATACATGGTAGAAGAAGGGGCGACAACGCTCTGGGAAAGATGGGAGAAGATTACAGGCGGCGGCATGAACTCCCATAACCACATCATGCTCGGCAGCGTTGATGCCTGGCTCTACAGAGTTATAGCCGGAATTTCGAGCTTAGCCCCAGGATGGAAGAGAATCCGAGTAAAACCGCAGGTTTTTGACGGCCTTGATTATGCCGCAGCAAGGGTGAAAACAGTCAGGGGAGAAGCCGGGGTGTCATGGCAGAAAGCAAAGGATTCTTTTGAGTTGATTGCTCTTATTCCTGTGGGAAGCGAGGGAGAAGTATATATTCCTGTTTTGGACGAAGATTGTATCATCAGAGAGAGCAAGAGGATTCTCTGGCAGAAGGGAGCTCTGAGGAAAATAGGCAAAGCAGATGTTTTATTCTCCGGCCGCAAAGGAAAATACCTTATCTTCAAAACAGGAAGCGGCTCTTACAGGTTTAATCTGGAATGGTGAAAGCAAGCAAAAAGAAAATGACCTTTGCTCAAAAAAAGCTCAATTCAGTCCTGGTCAAGCCTGCAGGGCCGGATTGCAACTTGGCCTGCAGCTATTGCTTTTATCTGGAGAAGAAGAAGCTTTTTCAAGAATCCAGGGTCCTTCGCATGAGTGACGATATCCTGGAGGAGCTGGTCAAGCAGATGATGTCCCAGCCCAATCCCCAGGTCTCATTCGGCTGGCAGGGAGGCGAGCCGACTTTAATGGGATTGCGCTTTTTCGAAAAAGCTGTTGAGCTTCAGAAAAAATACGGGCATGGAAAGACGGTGGGAAATGGCATGCAGACCAACGGTATTTTGATCGATAAATCTTGGGCAAAGTTCTTGAGAGAATACAAATTCCTGGTTGGCTTATCTCTGGACGGGCCTGAGCATGTCCATAACCGATATCGGCGGCTACGCAGCGGCCAGGGCTCGTGGCAGCGCGTAGTTGACTGCGCAAAAATGATGCTCGATGAGGATGTGGCTGTCAATGCCCTGACCGTGGTAAACGATTACTCAGCCCTTTTTCCTGAAGAAATTTACAGCTTTCACAAAAAACTCGGTTTGAGCTATATGCAGTTTATCCCTTGTGTGGAAACTGACATCGAAGATCAATCACAGGCAGCTACTTTTTCGGTTTCTTCTGAAAAGCTCGGAGAGTTCCTCTGCAAACTTTTTGACCTCTGGCTTTCGGATTTTAAAGAGAACCGTCCAACCACATCTATCCGTTTTTTTGATTCTCTTTTTTATGCCTATGTCGGATTGGAGCCGCCCGAGTGCGTTTTATTGAAGGAATGCGGAGTCTATGTTGTCGTCGAACACAACGGCGATGTTTACTCCTGTGATTTTTTTGTCGAGCCTGGATGGAAGCTCGGCAATATCATGAGCAACAGGTTGACTCACATGCTGAATTCAGAGCGCCAGAGAAAATTCGGCAAGATGAAAGCCAGCCTTCCAGAGCCATGCAAAAAATGTCCTTGGCTGAGATATTGTCAGGGAGGCTGCACAAAAGACAGAATTCGGAAAGCAGGGGACAAAGGACTGAATCATTTCTGTGGAGCTTTCAAGAAGTTTTTCGAGCATGCAGACCAGCATTTAAAAACCCTCGCCGAGCGCTGGAGGAAAGAATATGTATAATTTCCGTCATCTTGATTTTTTCTTGAGCTGAGGATATAAAAATGAAACTAGGTGAGTGAAGCCATGAGAGAACTTCTGGAAAAGATTGCTCTTTGTGTGGAAAGGGGGAAGGTCGATATCAATTCTCCCCATCCTCCTGAGATGAAGGGCCAGTACGGCGCAGATGAGCTGGCAGAGGAAGCTCTGAGGTCGGGAATTCCTCCTGGAGAAATCCTGGCCAAAGGATTGGTTGCAGGTATGCAGAGGGTGGGGGAGAAATTCCGTGACGGCGAAGTCTACCTTCCTGATGTTTTGATGTCAGCCAAGTCGCTCTCCTCAGCCATGAAGCATCTCAAGCCTTATTTTCAATCAGGCGAGGTCAAACACAAAGGCAAGATTGTGATGGGAACGGTTGCCGGAGATTTGCACGACATCGGCAAGAAAATCGTGGCCATGTTTTTCGAGGGAGGCGGCTGGGAGGTTATCGACCTCGGCGTCGATGTCTCCGCAGAAAAATTCGTCCAGGCGGTTAAAGAACACAAGCCTCTTGCCGTCGGACTCAGCGCTCTTCTAACCACAACCATGGTCAGCATGGAAAGTATCACCAGGGAGATCAAAGCCGAGGTTCCGGAGGTAAAGGTCATCATCGGCGGTGCGCCCGTAACCCAGGATTTTGCGGACAGAATTGGTGCAGACGCCTATTCTCCCGACCCGCAAGGCGCCCTGGATTATCTGAACGCTGCCTGATAAAAGGGGACAGGCGGAAAAGTCAACAGCCTGCTGTTTGACACTCAGTTTTTAAACTGTTATGCTTTGGCTAATTTAGAATAAAGGTTGGCCGTGGCGAACCCATGCCCTAAGTGCGGTTTTGAAAATCCCGACGATACCCTGTATTGCGGGAAGTGCGGGACAA
>CAZJXZ010000292.1:0-3372 GCA_964549955.1 uncultured Eubacteriales bacterium | reverse complement strand
GAAGAATTGAAACAAATAAAAGCGCTGGTCGGGGAAGCAGGAATCTCCGCTCAGGCTTATTAATACAATCGCTCTCTGTTTTTGCTCAACCTGCCATCCATTCTTGCTGCGGTTGATCATCCCCTACGATGGGACAAGGGAAAATTGGCGCCTGAACGCTCATTCAGTCCGCCCAGCAGAAAAGGAAATCTTGTCGCTCAAAATAAAATCTTCAGGGCTAAGTTTTGAGAAAATCCGCTTCGCGCTCCTTATTCCATCATTTAAGCCTGAAGTTTCAGATTTCAGCGGCGAGAGCTTTTGTCGCCCACTTGCTCCTTCTCTCTGTTTAATTCCACCATGTCGATCGTCTGCGAGTAGTCGCCGAGGAGATGCTTGCAGAAATAATCTGCCCTGATCCAGAACCAGTAATCGTTCATATCTCCGTAGCCGTGGCGCTGCCCCGGGAACATGAAGAAATCGAACCGCTTATTGGCGCGAATAAGGGCATTAGCCAAGCGGAGGGTATTGGCCGGATGGACATTATTGTCCATATCGCCGGTTGCCAGCAGCAGGTGCCCCTTGAGGTTTTTGGCGATCTCGGAGTTTTTCTCGATGCTGTACTCGAACTTGATGTTTCCTTCCTTGTCCACGACCTCTTTGATCCCGTGGTGTTTTTCACTCCACCAGCGGCTGTAGATGTTGTTCTCATGGTTTCCGGATGAAGCAACGCCGACCTTGAAGAAATCAGGATAGACGAGCATCGCGGCTGCGGTCATAAACCCGCCACCTGAGTGGCCGTAGATTCCCACCCTATCCATGTCGATAAAGGGATATTTAGTGGCCAGCTGCTCGATAGACCGCTTTTTATCGGCCAGGCCATAGTCCCGGAGGTTTCCATAGCCGAAAGTATGGTACCACTTGGAGCGTAGCGGATTCCCTCCCCTGTTTCCGACCTCAATGACAATGATCCCAAACTGGGCCAGGCTCATATTTTGGCTCCTCGGCGAGAAGCTCTTGGTCACGCTCTCGGTCTGGGGTCCGGGATAAACATAAGCGATGATCGGATATTTTTTGTTCGGGTCAAAATCAAAGGGTTTGTACATGACGCCGTAGATGTCGGTGATGCCGTCATCGGCCTTGACTTTGAAGGGCTCCGGAAATTTGAAGCCGGCTTCGAGAAGCGCTGAGACATCTGTCGTTTCAAGCTCCAGCAGCAAATTTCCCATGACATCGCGAAACTGGGAGCGGGGAGCCGTGTTAACCCGGGAGAAGTTGTCGATAAAATAATTGGCGGTGTCGTTCATGTCGGCTGAGTGATTGAAATCGCCCGGATTGAGGAGCTTGAGGGCTGTGCCGTCTAAATTCACCCGGTAGAGATGCATGTAGTAGGGGTCTTCGTTGGGCTCACGGCCGCAGGCGTTGAAATAGAGCACGCGTGCCTTTTCATCGACTCCCTCAATTCCCTGGCAGGTGAACTCACCGGATGTTATTTGAGCCTTGAGCTTTCCGCTCTCATCGTAGAGATAATAATGACCCCATCCGTCACGCTCCGACCACCAGATCATCTCTTTGCCGCTGTTGATAAGGCGAAGCGGCTGAACGTCGATATAGGTGTTGAGCCGTTCTTCGATGAGGACCTTTGCTTCACCTGTTGTCGTATCGGCCAGGCAGACGTCGTATCTATGCAGGTCGCGGCTCTGGCGCTCAAAATAGAGCTTGTCCGACGTCTCGCTGAGCCACTGAGAGGGAGGCGGGTTTTCCCGCTCGCGGTCCAGGGCTTTTCGCGGAGCCGTAGAAATCGAGATCGTCTGGTCTTTAAACCTATCGGCCTTGACCTTCAGCGGGGATTTTTTCTCGATGTCGAAGACAAGAAGTTCAGGCTGAGGCTGGTTCTCTTCAGCCGGCATTGCATAGCGGTAATTTTCAATAGTCGGCCGCGGATTCGCCAGCGAATTGATGACCCAGAGGTCAGCCACTTTCCGCTCATCCGAACGGATGCAGGCGAATTTCAAGGAATCCTTGGACCAGACAATCCTTATGGCCGGAACTCGATAGTCCTTACGGTCTTTTTCCTCCTTCTGGAATTCCTTCTTTTCCTCTTCGTTCAAGCGGCGGGCATAGCTGTAGTGCTCTTCGCCGTCGGTTGTGAGCTGAATCTCTTTGATATTCTTATCGTCGGCTTTCTTCTTTGCCAGCTCGAAGCTATCAGCATCCATCAGGTAAAGGTTGAAGCCGCGGGCGAAGAGGATCTTCTTTTCGTCCGGAGAGACCGATGCCCAGTTTGGCCGCTTGGGTGGCGCCTCATAATCTTCAAGAAGGGTCAGCTTTCCGGTCGCCAGGTCGTACTCAAAGGCCAGCATCTTGGTCTTTTTTTCTTCTTCCTTGGGCTTTTCGGCCTCCTTTTCCTTCTCCAAATCCTTCTTTTCTTTTTCATTTTCTTGCTCTTTGGCCTTTTCTTTTTCCTTCTCTTTCTCCTCTTTCTTCCCGATGTCAACGGCTTTCATCACGCCCTTGGAGGTCATGACGTCAGCGTCTTTCTGAACTTCGAGCTCAAACTGGATGGCCGTGTCTTTTTTAATGAATTTGATAGTCCGAATGGGCAGATGCTGCGCATCGTAGGGTGTCAGGACGATCTTGGTGAGCATGGCAGCCATTTTGGCGTTGTCGAAGATGGGCGTCTTTTTGCGCTGCAAGGGGTCGACGATATAGTAGGACTTGCCCTTGCTGGTCTCATAGCTGTACCAGAAGCGGTCGCTGAACTCGAGCCAGTGCGGCGTGAGGGAGGTGTCGAAGACGAGCTTTCCGACTTTCTGAGCTGTCCAGCGGGCTGCCAGTTCGTAGTTCGCTTTTTTGAGGGGCGCGTTTTCGGCAAGAGCAATTGGGCCAGAAAAGACAAGGAAAATAAGAATCAGGCTCAGGAATAAAATGAAGCGTTTCATCAAACTTCCTCCTTTCAAAAAATATTATTCATTCCCCTCTTCCTTCTCGTTAGAGAGGGGGAGAATTTCCTCGCAGCCCTCTACAGCCGGGAACTTGAAGCAAACGCCGGAATGCGGGGCTTCTTTGTGGAATGGATTTCGGAGAGTGAGAAAATATGCCCTGGGAAGCCCGGTACTCATGAAACGAAATATCTAATATATAAACACCGCAAAAAAATCAACTTCCGCTTCCTGGGAAAAAATTGGAAATTGATATTGTCTCCCCAAATATTTCTTTCTTATTGACACTGGCTAAAGCTTGGAATATAAAAAAATATCTGGTAACAAAAGGAGGATATATGAAAACCTTCAAGCATAATAATCTCATGGACAGGCGGAGTTTTCTGAAGAAAGGGATGCAGACAGGAGCGCTTGTGGTCTCCTTCCCCATCTGGAAACACTTCGCGGCGCACGG
>CAZJXZ010000291.1:0-3381 GCA_964549955.1 uncultured Eubacteriales bacterium | reverse complement strand
CCAGAAGGCTAAAGCCATTGCCAGAGATATGTCCAGAGAGCTGGGAAAAGGAAATGCTTATCCTGACCTTCTGGAAAAGCTTGCCCAGTATGAGCTGGCTTTAACCAAGTTCATGGAGCAGAACCTGGGAGCCTCAGAATTCGGGATTTTTGCCAACAAGTGCTGGCCGGCTTTCGAACATTATTTCGGCTTTGTCCCCTGCTATGTCAACTCCCGCCTCGCCTCGCGCGGCATCCCAGTCTCCTGCGAGGTCGATATCTACGGCGCCCTGAGCGAATACATCGCCAGCTGCGCCACCGAGCTTCCGGCCACACTGCTCGACATCAACAACACTGTCCCTTACGATATGTATAAAAAATCTAAAAAAATCATCGGAGGCTATGAGCCCCGCGACCTCTTCATGGGCTTTCACTGCGGAAACACGCCCTCCTCCTGCCTGATTCGCGGCGAGCTCAAATACCAGCTGATCATGAACCGACTCCTGGAGGGAGGAAAAAAGCCGGAAATAACAAGAGGAACCCTGGAAGGAAGAATCAAGCCAGGGGAGATAACCATCTTCCGCCTGCAGTCCACAGCCGATACAACTCTCCGCTCCTATGCCGCTGAAGGAGAGGTGCTCAACATCGACCCCAGGTCATTCGGGGGCATTGGTGTCCTGGCCATCAAAGCAATGGGCCGCTTCTACCGCCATGTCCTCATCGAGAAGAGATTCCCCCACCATACGGCGGTTGCCTTTAAACACGCCGGCAAATCACTTTTTTCTGCGATGAAGATGCTTGGAGTTGAGGACGTCTCCTTCAATCAGCCAGAAGGGATGCTCTACAAAAGCGAAAATCCCTTTCATTGATTTTTATTCCGATTTTTTTTTGAATTTAAGCCAATCCAGATCAAAAAGATTGCCCTCCTCACCGTAAAACTGCAACCAGACCGCATGCACGCCAACGATTGGATTTATTCCAAAAGTGAACGTGCGCCATGTCTTCTTGCCCTTACCTGGCTCGATTTCGAATGAGCCGAGCTGCTGATGCCAGGGTTTATCAACTGAAATAATTATTTTTCCGCCTTTTGCTCCTGAAGCGACGCGGACCGCCACTTCAGCAGCGCCATTTTTAAAATCGACATACTTGAAGCCAGCCATATCGCCGTTGCGAATCTCTCCAAGCTCTTCTTGAACAGCGGAGAAACTTCGGAGGCGAAGATGGCCGTTCAGGATGCAGGCTCGCTCCGCTTCAATAACCGAGTAAGCATCGAGGGGGTCGCCCGCTCCCTGCGATGTCATCTCCACTTCCGGAATCGAACCATCGGCTTTAAACTGAATCGGTTCGACACACGCTTTGCGCATGGTTTTACAGCCATGGCTAGAGCGGTGATAGAAGACATACCATTTGCCCTTGAACTCGACAATCGAGCCGTGATTATTCCAATTGCCGGGATTACAATGATTATTATCGATGATCACCCCACGATAGGTGTAGGGGCCGAATGGTTTGTTGCTTGTGGCATAGCCGATGCAGGTTGGAATATCGCCGCGGCTCAGGTCAGCAAAAATCAGGTAATAAATACCGTCTCTTTTGGACAAAAAAGCGCCTTCATGGAAATAATGCTCGTTTTCGGTTAAAACATGGTCTTTCAATGTCGCCAAATCAAGTTCCTTCATATTGGATTTTAATTTTGCCATTTTCAACGAGAACTGCCCCCAGAGGTAATAGGCCTGGCCATCGTCATCAATAAAAACGCAAGGATCGATCTGGTTGTGACCACCTAAATCAATAGGCTGGCCGTTCAAGAAGGGACCTATCGGGCTGGGTGAAACTGCTACACCCTCAGCCGTTTCGCGGCTTGGCTGGCAATAATACAGATAATAGGTCCCATTCTTGTAGGCACAATCTGGCGCATAAAGGAGATGATTGTTATAAGCGATGGCATCGCTGGCGCCGCGGGACATCAGGACATTCTTAATAATCGTCCACTTTTTTAGGTCCTCCGTGACCAGAACATGATGCCGGTGAGAACAATAATAATTACAACTTTCGTCCAAAGAACCATAGACATATAACTTCCTATCGTGCCACACGCGGGCGGTAGGGTCAGCGATAAACGTTCCGGCTGGAACGATCGGATTCTGGGAGAAAAGGATTTTATTAGCCAATAGCCCAACAAAAAACAGAAGTAATGGTTTCTTGAGGAAGCGACTTCTTTTTGCTGAATAAATGAAATTGGCTATGGTCTGCAAGATTTTAGCGCATCTATCATTGGCAAAAATTTCGATTCTGCTGCGCTGGCAGAATGGACATTCATGCGCCACTCTTACCTCCTACCATCGTCATGGAATATAAAAAATAATGAGCGTGGCTGTCAACCTGGGCAAAAAATGGCGGAAGATGAATTGTTTCAACCGCCATGTCCTCATCGAGAAGAGATTCCCCCACCATACGGCGGTTGCCTTCAAGCATGCTGGAAAACAGCTTTTCTTTGCAATGAGGATGTTAGGAATTGAGGGTTTTTCTTTCAACCAGCCGGAAAGGATGCTCTAAACAAGCAAAAATCCCTTCGATTAGAAGCTAAAGGCAAAACCAATCTCGATTCTGGAGCAAGGGATTATTACATCCTTTGCCAGGGTTTTGGGATATAGACGCAGCGACCATAGCGGATTTAGCCTTCGGAATTCGCTCTTCGAGGGAACCCGACGAAGTCGGGCGGCGAGGATGTCTGAGCGTAGCGAGTTCCGCAGCCGCCGAGAAGAGCGAATGGAGAATGGCGTTAAAAATCCGCTTGGGAGCGCGGCTATTTCCCAAAACCCCTTAGCGATTGACTTGCCCTTGGGGAGTGATAAAATAGTTATACAGTATCATCTTGAAATTCTAGCTGAATGAATCAAATGCGCATCATTCTCTTTACCGGAAAAGGCGGAGTCGGCAAGACCACTCTGGCCGCAGCCACGGCTCTGCTTTCAGCCAAGAAAGGATACAAGACCCTGGCCATCTCCACCGATGCTGCCCATTCTCTATCTGATTCCTTTGAAGCTCAGCTCTCCAACCAGCCCAAGAGGATTGCTCCCAATCTTTACGGACAGGAGATCAACTCCCTGGAGGAAATCGAGAAAAAATGGGGGGAGATCAAGACCTATCTGACCGAGCTCTTCGCCTCGCAGGGAGTCGATACCATAGAGGCCGGTGAGATGAGCATCTTCCCTGGCATGGAGGAGCTCTTCAGCCTGATGGAAATCCGGAGTTACAGCCAAAAATCAGAGTTCGAGGTGATCATTGTCGACTGCGCTCCGACTGGCGACACGCTTCGCCTGTTGAGCGCACCAGAGATAACAAACTGGTATCTCAAACACATCTTCCCCATCCAGAGAACAGCAGCCAAGGCCATCAGGCC
>CAZJXZ010000290.1:0-3382 GCA_964549955.1 uncultured Eubacteriales bacterium | reverse complement strand
GACGGCTTCTTTCATCTCGACGGCGGGGCGATGTTCGGGGTTGTCCCCAAGACTCTCTGGGAAAGGAAATATCCGGCGGATGATAAAAACAGGATAAGGCTCGGCCTGAATTCAATCCTGGTCAAAACGAAAAAATCGCTGGTCCTGGTCGAGACTGGAATTGGCAGCGCGCTGGACCAGAAATTTTCCGAATACTATTCGGTGGAGAGAAAACCAGGACTTGTTCTCTCGCTTCAAAAATTGGGATATCAAGCTGATGATATCGATTTTGTGGTCAACACCCATCTTCACTTCGACCATTGTGGAGGCAACACCCATAAAGACGAGAATGGCCAGGATGTGCCGACCTTCCCTAAGGCAAAATATGTCATCCAGAGGGGAGAATGGGAATATGCCCTTCATCCCAACGAGAGAGACAAACAGAGCTATCTTGAGCAAACATTTTTGCCCTTGGAGAAGCACGGTCTTCTCCTTCTTGTTTACGGAGAGGCGGAAATCACCGAGGGCGTTGTCGTCACCCCTGTTCCGGGACATACAGCTAACCATCAATGCCTGAAAGTTAGCTCAGAGGGAAAGGTCTTCTTTTTTCTTGGAGACCTGGTTCCGACTTCGGCTCATATCGGGCTTTCTTATATCATGAGCTATGACCTCTTTCCCCTTGATACTTTGGAGAATAAGAAAAAGATTTATGAACAGGCCATAAGAGAAGACTGGGTACTCGGCTTTTGTCATGATTCCCAGCATTTCTTCGGCAAGGTTAAAAAGAGAGATAGCAAATATGCATTCGAACAGCTAAAATGAGATAAGATTTTTTCAGGATGAAATGACCTTAAAAGAATACAAAGAGAAGAGAGACTTCGGGAAAACTGCGGAGCCTGAAGAGTCAAAGAAGAAGCGAAGAGAGCTGGTTTATGTCATTCAGCGGCATGATGCCTCCCATCTTCATTATGACCTCCGTCTGGAGCAGGGCGGAGTGCTCAAGAGCTGGGCCATCCCCAAATTGCCCCCGAGGCAAGAAGGAGTCAAGAGGCTGGCTGTCGAGACAGAAGACCATCCTTTAGGCTACGAGGATTTTGAAGGAATCATTCCTGAAGGCCAGTATGGTGCAGGAAAGGTGGAGATTTGGGACAAGGGCTCTTATCTTCCTCTGGAGCTGGCGCCTTCAAAGAGAGTAATTGAGATAAAAGGGAACAGACTGAAAGGAAGATATTGTTTGATAAAGCTTAAATCTGCAGATGCCAAGGACAACAATTGGCTTTTTTTCAAGCTTAAGAAAAAAGATTAGATATAAGAAGAAAGGAATGGATAAAGAAATGAAAGTAAAGGCTGAAAAGATACCTTGCCATGTTTGCCAAAAGATGATTCCCAAGGCCGCCGCTGTTCATGCCGAAGGCCGGGATTATGTCCTCCATTTCTGCGACATCGAGTGTTTGGACTATTGGAAAAAAGAGCAGGAAAAGAAGAAGAAAAAATAGGGCAGCATGATGAGAAAGATAGGACTGTTTCTATTCATCGTTGTCATTGGTGCTACATTCCTTCCTTTAAACAGCCAGGAAACCGGCAAGAAGGAGAAAGAGAAAAAATATTCTTCTTCGACAAGCCTATCCTCGGTTTTAGCCAGAGGAAACAACAGGACTTTTTCCTTCAGCGTTGATACAGACCATAATTTCCTGCTTGGAAGGAATTTATTGAATTTGAAAGGCAGTGTCATCTATTCAGACCAAAACTCTGGCCGAAGGTCTGAAATCTATTATTCTCATCTCAAGTATGACCTGAAGGTCAGCTCGAGAGCCTATCTTCTGGGATTGGTGCGGGCTGAGAGGAATATCCTGGCCGGGTATGATTTTCGCTCAGGTTTTTCCCTGGGCGCAGGCTACACCTGGATTCAAAGCAAGAGAATAGGAGTCCATTCAGAAGGTGCCCTTGGCTGGAGCGGAGAGAGAAGCTCGGAGAAAGTCCTTCCAGGTTACCCCGGTGATGGAGGCTCGATCATCGAGAGAACGATTTCAACTTCCTTTCTTTCTTCAATCGTTGCCACAAAAATGACCATTAATTTCTCATCCGCAGCCCAGTTTACTCATGACGAAATCTTTTTCTTGAACATGTCAGACCTCGAAGCCTATCGTTTGAATTCTTATTCATCGATTTCGGCTTCGGTGAGCCGCAATTTTGCCTTGAAGACGAGCCTTAAGATAGTCTATGAAAACAAGCCAGTGCAAGGCTATAAGAACACTGACCTCTATCTGCTCAATTCTTTTGTCGTAAAGTTCTGAGCTTCATAATTCTTATTTCAATCCTCCTTTTGAATCCTGCCAGCACAAGCGCCTTAAATGTCTTTATGTGGATTATTGATTTCCTGGGTAAGCCTAAAGAGAAATTCGCAGGCTTGGAACCTTTCAGCCTTTGAAATCGTATAAATCTATTGAAATGAGGAGGAGCGGATGTTTAAAAAAATAATCATAGCTCTTGTTATCCTGGTCGTCATTGCCGCTGTTATTTTCTTGAAGGCTAAAAATTCTGCAAACACCAAGGATAATGATATTAAGCTGGTCAAGGTTCAACGAGGCGACATTGTCGAGAAGGCTCTGGCCATCGGCCGGATTGAGCCTGAAAAAGAAGTGGGCGTGAAGTCGAAAATATCAGGAATCGTCAAAAAGATTTATGTCGAAGTTGCTGATGATGTCAGAGCCGGAGATCCCCTGCTCGAAATCAATCCTGATCCCACGCCGCTCGAATTTGCCGAAGCCAAGAGAAGCGTGGAGATAGCCTCTGTCAGCCTTGATAACGCCAGGAATGAGTACGAACGGATGAAGAAGCTGTTAGAGGCGAACCTGGTTTCCCAGAAAGAATTCGATACGGCTGAGAATGACTACAAATCCCTTGGATTGAAGCTGAACCTTGCCCAGGAAAGGCTGGCTTTGATCGAGAATGGAAAGACAAAGATCGCTGACCGGCAGATTGATACGGTTATAAAATCGCCTGTGGACGGAACGATCCTGGAGAGAAGAATTAATGAAGGGGACCCTGTCGTTCCCCTGACTTCCTACCAGGCGGGAACAGAGCTGCTCACTATGGCTGACATGAACAGCCTCATTTTCAAAGGGACTGTCGATGAGATTGACGTCGGCAAGCTCAGAGAAGGAATGACGGCTGAGCTCAAAATTGGAGCCATCCCTGACCAGAAGATAGTGGGTAAACTGACCAAGATTTCACCCAAGGCCAAGATGCAGGAAAATGCGACGCTTTTCGATGTGGAGATCGATATTATTAGCAAAGGGGAAAAAGTGATCAGGGCCGGCTATTCAGCCAATGCCGACCTGGTCATCAACAAATCAGAGAATACTCTTTTCATTCCCGAGAGATTGGTGGAGTTCAAAGAGGG
>CAZJXZ010000289.1:0-3398 GCA_964549955.1 uncultured Eubacteriales bacterium | reverse complement strand
ACAAAATCTCTATCGTCATCAATAATAAGAATTTTTGCCGTCTGTCTTTTCATGTTCTTTTTTTACCATCCTCTTTTAAAGGGCTTGTCTCCGGTTTCTTCATTTTTTCAAAAGCATTTCAATGCGCGCAATTAGATCATCGGGCTTAACGGGTTTATCGATGTAATCGTCGGGTCCAGCCATTCCTTGTTCTTCGGCTTTGAACTGGAATCTTGAACCTGTCTTTTCTTTTACAGCTGAAACAAAAATAATCGGGGTGTCCTTGAACTCTTTGTATTCCTTTGAGGTTTTGATGGCATGGCACAGAGAAAAGCCGTCAAAGAGGCTGTCCATCATGATGTCGAGGAGAATGAGATCTGGCTTCTCTGAGAAGATTTTATCTTTTCCCTGCTCAGGGTTTGAAGCAGTCACAACATTGTACAGGGCTGATTCCAGAATAGGAGTCACAGCGTCTAGGAAATCCGGATCATCATCGATGACTAGAATTTTTGGCCTTTGTTTTTCCATCTTTTCCTCCGTTATTTATTAAAGGCGTTATTGATAGCCAGTTTTAATTCTTCTTTCCCGAAAGATTTTATGAAGTAAAAGAAGATGTCCTGTTCTCTGACTTTAGCTTCTAATCTTTTTGTGTTTTTTTTCGTGGTCATGATGACCTTTATTTTAGGATCTATATTTTTTAAGATGGAAACAGCTTCGTATCCTTTCATCTCTGGAAGATTCACATCCATAACCAGACAGCTAAAACCGCCTTCAGATATTTTCTTTATTGCATCTGTGAGACCCCTGCCCGTTTCAACAAAATAATTTTCCTTTTTTAAAAACACGGATATATCCTCTCTTTCCTTGGGATCAGGGTCTATGATTAGAATTCTTCTTTCTGTATCTGTCATTGATAACTTTCTCACAGCACCATTAATGCAATTATTATGCCAATTATCCCGGATAAGCTAAGGAGGAGATAGATTTTATCTTATTGGTATTAAATAAGTTATGAGGATAAAGTGAAGGAATATTCATTGTTTAAGTTTTAGAAATGAAAATGTGAGTAATTATTCCCCATATGTGTTCAAGTAATTCCTACCAATAAAAAGATCGTCCAGCGGTGAATGATGCAGGAAGGAAAAGGTTGGAGTGATTAATTATCAATAATCAATTTTTCTTCACCGGCTGGACGATTTATATTCAAAATTTCTGAATTCGAATCAAAATTTTTCAAGTCACATCTACGCTTGACTTTTGGGCTAAGCTTTTTACCGTAAACCATGAGCTTATTCATTCATTACGAGATCGAGAACTTGTCTTATTGCCTGGCGCACAGGTCTTGAGATTTTCTCTCCCGGCTCAACCGATTCGGGCTGGATACCGAGAACAAAAGCATCCTTTAGCTCTGCGTAATTTATCACCAGCGATAAGAGTGGCGCAAGCCTGTGGCTCAGAGTCGAATTAGAAAGAACAAAATGAAGCGGGAGAAGGATTACTTTCCCTGGCTTCTCTCTAAAGTCCACTGCATCCAGGAATATGAGAGGACGAATGGTGCCCTCTATCCAAAATTTTTCTTTTTCCCCTATTTCGGATTCGAGCCAGACATCTTTCATTCCAAGCTTCCTCAGTTCAAGGGCGAGTTCTACCCCTACTCCATCATCGGAAAGATTGGTTTTTCCCACTCCGATAAATATTGGAGAGCTTCTCTTTTTAACCTCTTCTAATCTCTTTTTCCAATCATCTTTGGGTGCCTTTTGGACCTCGGTCATATGGACAGAACAACTGATGCAGGGGTCATAGGCTCGAACGACTAAATCCATTCTATCCCTGATTTTGTCCTCCTGGCCTGCATCCAGGAGCTTCTGAGCAGCAATATGACAATACCTTTCGATATCTTCGATATTCTGAGCAGTGGGAGTAATAATGTCAGAGCGAGCCACAAGGCCTCTGGATATTTCATAAGAATGGATAAGAAGACCGCGCGGTGCTTCGACGATTCCCGTGGCCTTGCCCTCCTTAGCTTTGTAATTTACGATGGGAGGATCTTCTGGGTACTCAAGGAGTTCATTGATTAACTGAGGTATCCTTTCGAAAGCGTGTAGAATTTCTAATGCCTGAGCCGCATTATTAAAAAGAGGGCTTCTGTGCCAGCGGGGATTAAAGTATTTTTTATACATCTTACCCGCTTCACCTTGGAGCCTATGACCGAGATTGTTAATCCTGGCTAATGCCCCGACGGAATAAGGTTTACCTTTATAGCGGCTGTGCTTAGCGTGGGCATGGGAGACCACAAATTCGTTTGTTAGGCTTTTGTAATCATCCTTATTTATTGTTTCTCCTGTGGAGAGCATAATTTCATCTCCAGCAAATCCATATTTATTTTTGTCCGGATTACAGCAGACGTAGAGAGTATCATCCTCCGGACAATTGGGATAATCGAGTTCGCAGAATAGGGTCACTGTTTTAAAAACAAAAGGCATGAATTGGATTGCCCTGCTTTTTATCCAAACTAAGTCTTCCTTTGAGGGAAATTTACCGAATCCTCCGATTACGGGATTTTCGCCATGAATATAACGACCACTCAAGGTTTTCATGATATGATTGCCAAATTGCTTCATCTCAAGAGCAATTCTAACTTCAAATTCAAATCTAGAAGCAAGGGCAATGGCTGATGGGAAGCCTAAGTAATCAGGCAAAGCAAGGAAGTAAACATGAAGAGAGTGGCTTTCAATTATTTCTCCCAGATGCATCAGTTCTCTTAAGAGAAAAACCTTGGGAGGAACTTTTAGGGATAAGGCATTTTCCATAGCGAGGAGGGCGGCGTATTTATGAGAGAGAGTGCAGATGGCACAAATACGTGGTACAATATTGACATCTTCCTCTGGAGTTTTACCAATGGTCAACCTTTCGATGAGGCGAGGTCCTTCGTATATTGAAAATTTCACATCTGTTACGACATTGCCGTCAATGGTGGCGGTAATTCCTCCATTTCCTTCTACCCGAGCTAGGTGATCCACAGATATTTTTTTCATCCCTTCTCTCCTTTGAGCTTACCCAAAAAATCTGCTATTCCTCTGCCACTGAAATTGGCCATTTTCTTCCTTATAAAATCATAACCAAATCCTTTATCTAACAAGAGTTGGAACTCAGAGCTGAGGTTAGCTTCTTCAACAGGCCCCCAGCAGCCGACACAGGGAAGGTTATGGTTGATACAGACTGAGCCACATCCTGCGCGAGTTACCGGGCCTAAGCAAGGAATGTCCTTGTTAAGTAGGCAGTCGTTCTCATTCCACTTGCATTCCACACAGACAGAAAATCGGTAGAGCTCAGGAGGATTTCCTCTCAGGATTCGGTTGAAAGTGGATAAAAATTGTTCTTTGTCGATAGGACAGCCTGGCAGATAATAATCTACTTTG
>CAZJXZ010000288.1:0-3409 GCA_964549955.1 uncultured Eubacteriales bacterium | reverse complement strand
ATGATGCCCTATGAAAACTGGTGTCCGATCACTCAGATTCTTGTCTTTTTCGACCAGGGCCCAGAAAAAGGAGTCGAACGGCTGAACATCTCCCGCACCGATACTCAGGGCCTGTTTAAGAATGTCTGGGATGCTGCAGCCTGGGATACAAAGAAAAAGGAGAGCCAGTGGGATTGCTTAGGCAGAATCGTCCGGGAGAGAGACCCCAAGAAAATCGGCATTAACCAAGGAAACGTTCAGTGGGCGGCCGGCGGGCTCACCATTGTCCTCAAGCAATTGCTGGTCGAAGCGATCGGACCGAAATATGCGGCGCGTCTTCAATCGGCCGAACCTCTGGCAACACTCTGGTGCGAAACTTTGCTGGAAGAAGAGATTGACCTCATGGAGCAGGCCGCTGCCCTCTCCCATGCCATCATCGCCCAGATATTTTCGAATAAAATCGTCACTCCCGGATACACCACGACCGATGACCTCCGCTTTCATTATTGGCAGAAGGTCGCCAACCTCGGGCTCAAAGTCTCTTTCAGCCCCTTCTTCACTATCCGCGGCCGCCGTCCCCAGGATATCGAAAAATACGGCAAGGACGACAAGGTCATCCGGCCAGGCGACTTCATCCACTGCGACGTCGGCTTGAAGTACATGCGCTACAACTCCGACCACCAGGAGATGGCCTACGTACTGAGAGCCGGCGAGACAGACGTTCCTGAGACGTTTAAAAAAATCATGGCTGAAGCCAACAGGCTTCAGGATGTTTATTGCGGCGAGTTCAAAGCCGGCCTCACTGGAAATATGCTCCTGGCAAACATGCTCAGGAAAGCCAAGGAGGCTGGGATCCCCAATCCCAGAATCTATTCACATTCCTTAGGCTATTTCCTGCATGAGCCCGGCCCTCTCATCGGGCTTCCCTGGGAGCAGGTCAATAATCCGGGCAGAGGAGATGTCGAGCTCGTCCCGAACAGCTGTTTTACAGCCGAGATGAGCGTGACCATGCCTGTGCCGGAATGGGGCGGGGTCGATTTTCGATTGCCACTCGAGCAGGATGTCGCTTTCACCAAGGACGGTGTTACTTTTCTGGACGGCCGCCAGACTCGCTTCCACCTCATCAAATAATGTTGTATCTCTCTAATAAACTGTCAGCTTAAAGGTGGCCACTTGCGCTGTGTTAAATGAGCGCTTGAGGGCTCAATCTCTTCTTTTTTGAAACCAGGTTGAACGATTTGCCGTATTACTTATGTATAGTCAAGTCGAATAAGGAAATTTCTCACTCGTAGTAGCCTTTAAAATTGAAATAATGTATATTTGCTCATTTGTGTTCTCGATGAAAATTCAAAAGAAGTGGAGGAGTTGAGTTGAGTAAGCCTCAAGTTTTGAGATTTGGAATTTTGCTGCTTGTTGCTTTCAGCTTGGCCTTGAGCGCTAAGGAGGAGAATCTTTCTTATGCTGCAGAGTTTGAGGAGACATCAAATTTTGTTCAGCAGGGCCAGGAGAAAGCTGGGCAACAGCCTAAGGCTCAGAGTTACACAGTTAAGCGGACAACATCCGAGATAAAAATAGACGGCGCTCTGGATGAGAAAGCCTGGTCTGAAGCTGCTGTCATAAAAGTACCCTTCGAATGGTTTCCAAGCGATAACATTCCTGCTCCCGTCGAGACCGAATGTCTGATTGTTTATGATAAGAAAAAATTTTATATTGCTTTCCGCTGTTTCGACCCCAACCCATCGAAGATTCGCGCACATCTCATGGACCGCGATGCCATCGATACATTTATCCAGGATGACCACATCAGCATCATGTTCGATACCTTTAACGATGAGCGAAGGGGGTTCCAGTTCAGGGTTAATCCCCTCGGCGTTCAGGCTGATGCTAATTTCAGCGAGTCGGAAGGTTATGAGGATTTTTCCTGGGATGCCATCTGGAGTTCAGCCGGGAAAATCGAAGCCTGGGGCTATGCCATAGAGATAGCTATTCCTTTTAACCAGCTCCGCTTTCCTCAGACCTCCGAAGTTCAGACCTGGGGCTTCAGCGCCGAGCGTTCCTTTCCGCGCAATGTCCGCCACCGCATGACATCCCACCGCAGGGAGCGAAACATAAGTTGCATTCTCTGTCAGTTCAATAAGATCGCGGGGATTCAGGGCATCTCGCCAGGAATGAACCTGGAGTTTGACCCGACACTGACAGCCAACCGCACCGATAAGCGTGAGAGTTTTCCCTCGGGGCCCATGGAAGAGGGCAAAGTGAAGGCCGAGCCAGGCCTAACCTTCCGTTGGGGAATAACTCCCAACTTGATTCTCAATGCAACGGCTAATCCTGACTTTTCGCAGGTTGAGGCAGATGTGGCTCAGCTTGAAGTCAACACCCGGTTTGCTCTCCGCTATCCCGAGAAGCGGCCATTCTTCCTCGAGGGGGCAGATTTTTTCCTCACTCCTCTTGAGGCTGTTTTCACCAGGACTGTGGCTGACCCGGATGGAGGACTGAAGCTCACCGGCAAAGTCGGCAAGAACGCTTTTGGACTTTTTGGAGCCTACGATAAGATTAATAATTTGATTTTTCCCTCAAACCAGGGCTCGGCTTCAGACTCGATAGAAGCGGATGTGACAAGCGGTGTCTTCCGCTACCGCCGGGATATCGGCCAGAACTCCACGCTCGGAGTCCTCTACACCGGACGCAGCGCAGAGGATTACTTTAACCATGTCGCAGGATTTGATGGCTATTTAAGGCTGTCAAGGACCAAATCCATGAGCTTCCAGTATCTTCACTCAGAGACGGATTATCCTGAGGATATTGCGCTAGCCCATGGTCAAATGCAGGATAGTTTCGGCGGCGATGCCTTTACAGCCCAATTCATGCATCAAGGCCGAAACTGGATATATCAAGCGTCCTATCGTGACCTGGCTCCGAGCTTCCGGGCTGATTACGGCTATATCCCCCGCGTCGATACCAGAACTGCCCAGGGATTGATTGCCAGAATTCTTTGGGGAAAGGGCGATAGCTGGTTTAATCAAATCGCTTTAGGAATTTATGGCGGGGCAACTTATGACTACCAGAAGAATCTTACGGATCGAAATATCAACCTGGCCTTGAATTACTCAGGCCCTTTGCAGTCAGTCATCACGATGGAGTATAGCCGAAGCATGGAGCTTTATTCAGGCGTGTCCTATGAATTAGAAAACTTTACCTGGACATATGGGGCCAAGCCGGCCGGAGGAGTGAGCTTCAACCTTGCCGTTCAATCGGGAGACGGCGTTGATTATTATAACCAGAGAAAAGCCAGGGTTTTAAGGTTTATGCCCAACGTTGAAATGGGCCTTGGCCGGCAGGTCAACATCAATTTCATGCATGCCTTTGAGGGGCTCGCGCTCGGCTCAGAGAAAATATTCGAAGCCAACCTCAGTCAGCTCCGATTTATTTT
>CAZJXZ010000287.1:0-3417 GCA_964549955.1 uncultured Eubacteriales bacterium | reverse complement strand
TAAAGCCCGACAACAACCCAATCAATCGTTAGAAACTTCATTGATTCATTCCTCCGTCAAAGAAAATGCTTCTGAAAGGATTTTGGGCCTTGTTGAAAAGATTAGACTGCACAACCCTTTGGACATTTAGGTGAGCTTATACCACAGGAAAAAAATTCAGTCAAACAAAGGAAAAAGGAGAAAGTCCCCTCTTATCGATAATTGCTGGCTTCGTGCCCTCACCTAAGTGACTTCTTAGCGTGGTGTGATCACCTCGATGGAAGCGAGAATTTTAAGATTTTCTCTAACCAACTTTGAAGACTTTTGACCCTCGGATTTTTCTTTCCTTGATTTCTATCAGAGCCATTTCACTTTTTGAAAATTGACACTCGCAACCTGATTAAGATATTATTTTTGAAATGAATAGTGTATGAATTCAGCGCTCGGAGGGCAGAAAAATAGAGCAGCCCGAAAAGCAAATTCTTATCGCCCAGAGAGGGAGAAAATGAAAAAGCATCGTTTTGCAAAACTGTTTTTATTCGTATTCATAATTAACTTGAATTTAATTTATGCGCAAACGAAGATTGACTACAAAAAACTAGATAACTATATCGCAGATGCACTAAAAAAATTTGATGTTCCTGGCTTTGCCGTCGGTATAATTAAAGATAACAATGTTGTCTTCGAAAAGGGATACGGTATTCGTAGTGCAGAAAACAATATCCCTGTTGACAATCAAACCCTATTCGGAATAGGTTCTTGTTCAAAAACTTTCGGATCAACGTGCCTAGGAATACTTGTTGATGAAGGGAAGTTAGATTGGAATGATAAAGTTATTGATTATCTGCCTTGGTTTAGATTACATGATGCTTACGTTACCAGAGAGTTAACAATTGGCGACCTTTTATGCCACAGGTCGGGATTGGGCACATTCGACGGCGATCTGTTATGGTTTGGGACTGACTACACCAGCGAAGAAGTCGTTAAAAGGATTAGAGAACTTCCTCTCAAGAATCGTTTTCGAAGTCAATTCGGTTATCAAAATGTGATGTTCATTGCTGCCGGTTTAGTCGTGGAAGCCATGTCGGGAAAGTCATGGCATGCCTTTGTCAAGGAACAAATATTTAAGCCTTTACAGATGAACAACTCAACAACGATCTATGCAGATTTAAAAACCGCGCAAAATATTGCTTTACCCCACTTCCGAGGCAAACCCATTTCTTTTATCAATTTCGATAACGCTGGACCGGTTGCTTCAGTATATTCTTCAGTTGGAGATCTTCTTAAGTGGTTAAAGATGTGGATAAACATTGGCAAAGTGGACGACAAACAATTCCTTTCTCAAAGAACAGTAAGAGCCATCACCTCATCACAAATGGTTGTGTCGGGCGGAGCCGCGACTGAACCAATGGGAACTCATTTTTACAATTATGGTTATGGCTGGAGTCTGAGGGATTATTGCGGAAGAAAAGTCATTGAACATGGCGGAGCAGTGCCGGGCTATTTTTCATATCTTCTATTTGTACCGGAAGAAAAGCTTGGAATTGTTGCGCTGACAAACGACCTAAAAGCCATCCATACTTCCATTACCTACAAGATATTGGATCTGTTCATGAATAATAAGGATAGAGATTATGTCAGTGAGACATTGGAGGCATACAAAAGATATGACGCAGTACAGGATAAGCAGCAAAAAGAAAGGGAGAGCAAACGAATTCCCAACACATCTCATTCATTACAAATATCGGCTTATACAGGTCGATATATAGACAAGATGTACGGAAATGCTGAAATAATAGAGAAAGATGGCGATTTGATCTTAACTCTACTTCCTTCAAAAGAGTTGTATACGGGAAAACTAGAGCATTTTCACTATGACACATTCAAAGTCACATTCAATGATCCTTTTCTTCCATTTGGATTAATAACATTTCATTTCAATTCAAATGGAGAGATACATAATTTTACAATTGACCTGCCAAATCAGGTCGGGTTGAATTTCAATAATTTAAATTTTGAAAAAGCAAGGCGCTAAATGCAGTTCTTTAACCACTGCCTTTTTTCAACAATTTACATTTGCAGCCAGACGGAGATATAAATTTAATAACGAATGGACTGCTCATTCAGCGCTGGGTGCAGAGAAAAACGGAGCGGCGCGAAAGGCAGACTCCAAAATACAGGAATCTTCTCCTCCCTATCCTCACTCAACTGAAGCGAGAACTTAAAGATTCCTTCTAACCGATTTTAAGAACTTTTGCACCGCGGATTTTTCTTTCTTTGATCTCTATCAAAGCTTTGTTGGCCTCTTCAAGAGAGTATTCCTGAACTTCAGGCTTGATGGGGATCTCTGCGGCCAGCTTGAGAAATTCCGACACGTCGGCTCTCTCGACGTTGGCCACGCTTTTAATCTCCTTCTCCATCCAGAGATGAGCGGGGTAGTTGAGATTCAGGAGATAATCCTTATCGACGTCTTCTTTGCGGATGGCGTTGATAACAAGCCTTCCTCCACTGTCCAGGTTTCTCAGCGCCTCGACCACAGATTTCCAGACCGGAGTTGTATCGATAATGCTGTCGAGTTTTTCAGGAGGCGTATCTTCTGTGTCGCCTGCCCAGGCGGCACCGAGCTCGCGCGCAAATTCTCTCTCCTTCTCTGCCCTGGCAAAGACATAGACCTTTGTCTTCGGAAATTTATGCTTGACCATCATCAAGACAAGATGTCCGGAAGCGCCGAACCCGGTGAGGCCGAGATTCTGGCCGTCTCTGAGGTTTGTCAATTTTAGCGAGCGATAGCCGATAGCCCCTGCGCAGAGAAGCGGCGCAGCTTCCAAGTCAGAGAAAATATCAGGAATATCATAGGCAAAGTCCTCTCTAACGGTCATGTATTCAGCATATCCGCCATGAGCATCCCGTCCAGTGGCTTTGAAATCAGGGCAGAGATTCTCCCTTCCGCTTCTACAGAACTTACACTTCCCGCACGCCGAAAAAATCCAGGCGACTCCCACCCTGTCTCCAGGCTTGAATCTGCTGACTTTTCGGCCCGCCTGCTCAACCCTAGCCACAACTTGATGGCCGAGAATGATTGGTAATCTTAGAGGAGGTGTTCGACCCTCAATCTCATCCAGCTCTGTATGACAGACGCTGCAGGTCAGGACCTTGACCAAAAGTTCATGCTCAGCTGGCGCCGGTTTCGGAACGTCTCTCAATTCAAGCGGATTTTTATTCTGGTTGAGGTCACAGATTTTTGTCATGACCATAGCTTTCATCGACAGAACCTCCTATTGAAAATTCAGGAAATTCATATATCTTAGCAACGGCAGCCATTTTCCTCCATTATGCTCTATCCTTCTCTGCCGATAATAATAAAAAATGATAAATAAAGAAAAGGGGGCAGAAAACTTTTTATAAAAAAGCGGCTGTTCCGTTTTTACAATTGCGCCT
>CAZJXZ010000286.1:0-3417 GCA_964549955.1 uncultured Eubacteriales bacterium | reverse complement strand
GAATGGCCAGCTTTTCTACCTTTCCCTCACTAACCTCTTTCATGGCTTGATTGTCCGATATGGAACTCACCTCGATTATTCCTCGTTTGGTACTTTTCATTTATTAAGACTCGCTTTCGGAGAAAAGGTTACACTAAAAAAGAGAAGTTTTAAACTTTTATCAATGTTTGGCTGAGGCAGAATAGGGAGAAAACCGTTTGAAGGCTGAGCGGGCATGGTATACAAAAAGGGGACTGTCCCCTTTTTGTCCAGCCAGAGCTATTTCTTAATCATGCTATTTGGATTATTTAAATGATTTGGTCAGAAAAAGGCGATGCAAAGCAGGCGATTTTCGCTTAGTCTAGATTTTTAATAAAGAAGTTGGTCCAGACGGTCGCTGGTCTGGAGGTAGAGAGAAGCAGCCTGGACGAGGATATAAAGGATGAAGACCAGAATCAAGAAGCCGTAGATGAGAAGGGCTACAGATTTCATGGTAGAGACTTTCTGGGCAATTCCCTGGGGAAAGAAGACGTCGAAGGCGAGCTTCCCCAGAATGCTGAGCAGGATCAAAAGTCCGAGACTCAGGCGGTAGACGTTGAGCTGGGCGTGGGCATAATCCTCTGGTCCGATTTTGATAAAGGGCGAAACAAGCCAGAGGGCCAAGAGGAGAAAAGCTGCCGGAATTGCGAAGCGCAAAACCTGAACTTTGCCCACAGAGCGCGTCTTCATCGCTTATATAAGATACCACGACTCAGATTGAAAGTATAGAAAATTGATGCACTTCCATGGTTCGTGCTTTGTCTAGAATTATCTTTCAGAAATAACGAATCTTTTCCACTCGAAGAGTCCTGGCCTCAGCTCGTAATTAAGAAGTGCCTCGGCAGTCGGAAGAGAAATCCTGTTGAGCCATTTCCCGATGGAATCAATCGTTTCCTTCCTGATCTCAACCATGGAGATGACATGGGCAGAGATTTCTGTGCTTTTAAAACGATACCGCCTTTGTGGCTCGAAGAGGAAATCAATCATCTTCGAATTCGGGTTAAGAAAGGCTTTGGGCGTTATTCCTTGGTCGAGGAAGGCTTTTTTCCAGAGCTCCAGAGAATAGCCGTAATGGGTGCAACTGAGGCTCACATAGAGAGGGGATTGAAGGCCTTTGATTTTCTGCAGAGCTTCATCGACATAGGCTGCGACGAGCATCTCTGTCTCTTCGCTGGCATAGCCCCTTTCAATATAACTGACCAACTCCGGACAGGCTTGAAAGACGATCCTTTCGGATGAGAATCCCATCTCCTCCAATCTCTTTCTGTGAGCTTCTTCGCCGACAGTTGTCGGAGTGGCAAAGATGATGGCTCTGGAATCAGGGGATTTTTCGAGGCTTTGAGCGAGGAGCTCAACTCCTGACTCGACGATTCCGACCACTGCTGTGCTTGTCTTTTTGGAGAAAGTGGTGTCGTCATAGATGACAGAAAGAGTGTTGCAGCCGATGAGAGTCAGGTCAGGCCGGTAATTTTTCTCCAGGCTTCTCAACGCGCTGTCGAAGATTTGGATTTTTTCTTCGCGGGTTTTCAGGCTGTTATAGCCTCCTTCGGAAAAGAGGGCATTGAAAAAAACAAAGTTCACCCTGCGGAAGATTTTATACTCCCTCATCCTTTCCACGGCGTCAGCCATGATGGAAAGGCCTCCCAGGCCAGAATCGGTGACGGCAATAGTTGTTTCTTTTTTGCGGAAAAAACTCTCGAGCCTCTCTGCTTGCGCCGATGCTTTTTTTTCGCCGAGACAGGGATGGAAAGCCTGGCAGATAAGGAAGAGGAGGAAAAGAAATCTTAATCGCCGATTCATTTTTTGGGTCAGAACTTGAGCATTTGGCTCGAGTTCAGGAATATAGCATTGAAATTACTTAGCGTCAAACAGCCAATCTTCAGATAAAGGATTTTTTTAATAGGAAAATTGAGATAACCCATAATCGATGATGATCTGTTGCCATATTCGAGACATAGACAACAAATCTTTTGACAGCGCAATTTTCTTTACTGTATGCTTAAAAAGCTAAAGGGAGTTGAAATGAGGAAGGAAAGAGATTGGAGATGAGAAAAAAAAGAAGCTTGGATCTTTATAAAGAGCAAAGAGTCGGTGTCTTTGTCGATGTTCAAAATATGTATTACTCTGCCAAAAATATATACAAAGCCAAGGTCAATTTTAAAACCCTGCTTGATGAAGCTGTCCGGGGCAGGCATCTCATCCGAGCCATTGCCTACGTGATAAAGGCTGATGTCAAGGATGAGAGCAACTTTTTTGAGGCACTCAAGGCCCTGGGTTATGAGGTCAAGGCCAAGGACCTCCAAGTCTTTTATGGAGGCGCCAAGAAAGGAGACTGGGATATCGGAATCGCCATGGATACAATCGAGCTTGCCTCGAAGCTCGATGCTATCGTCATTGTCAGCGGCGACGGAGATTTTGTGCCCTTGGTCCAGCATCTCAAGCACGTCTTGGGCTGTTATGTCGAAGTCATGTCCTTCGGCAAGTCAAGCTCCCAGAAGCTTGTTGAGGAAGCTGATAACTTCGTGAATTTGGATTCGAGTCATCAGAAGTTTTTGATTCCCGGCGGAAAATAAAACATTTTCTTAAAAATAAAAATCTTAAAGCGAGGGAAATTTCCATGAGAGAGTAAGAGGGGATTGTCATCGGTTGACATTAATTTTGTTCTCTGCTATTAAAGATATAACGAGTGGAAATATGAAAAAGGTATTCTTTTTGTCTGCCTTTTTAATCATTGGTGTTTCGCTTTTCTCTCAACAGATTTCTAAGGAGACATTTGTTGTCAATGTTGAAGTCCCGGTAAGAGTTTTTAAAGGAAGCCAATTTATCGATAATTTATCCCTAAACGACTTTGAGATTTTTGAGAACGGCATTCCTCAAAAGATTGAAGCCGTTTATCTTGTGAAAAATAAGAGCATAGAAAGGAGGGAAGAGAAGAGCAGGTTTTCCCCGGTTACTTCAAGAGATTTTTATCTCTTTTTTGAGATATCCGAGTATTCATCAAAAATTGGAGAAGCAGTGAATTATTTCATCCAGAATGTTGCCGCGCCCGATGACACTCTGACAATTATTACGCCGATGAAAACCTACAGGTTGAAGAGCCGAACGTTTGAAGTCCTATCAAAAGAAAGGGTTGTCAATAAACTCAAAGGAATCTTGAGAAAGGATGCGATGGTCGGGAGTTTCGAATACAGGGACACTGTAGAAGATATGACACAACTGGCGCGCTCTCTGTCCAGCGCGATTCGATCGGGAAGAGCAGTAACAAGCGGCTCAGGGGTTAGGTCTACGGCTGATATCTCTCAGCCTCAGGCCATAACACGAAATCTTGACGAATTCGCCATAGGTCCCTATGAAGGTTTGTCCTTTGAGGAGCAACTCACAAGGTATGCGGAGCTTTTG
>CAZJXZ010000285.1:0-3420 GCA_964549955.1 uncultured Eubacteriales bacterium | reverse complement strand
ATCCATGATATGAAGAGGATCAGGCTGGGTGTTGAGAAGACCGTATGGAAGGCTGCGGCTGAGTGGTTCAAAAACACGCCGCTTTTGCCCCAGCGAGTCAAAAGCGGCTCGATTTCAGGCTTCGCTCTCCTCTCCCTTCGGTCGAGGAGCCATGCCCGCTCAGCCTTCCATACGGTTTTTTCACCACTCAGCTTCCGCCAGGCATTAAAAAGCGGCGTGTCTTCGAGACACCCAGCCTGATCCTTAACGTTGTTTTCTGGCATCATAACAAACTGGGCTTCATCTCATCCATACTGCTGCTTGTCATCGGTGATGTCGCCTTCCTGCCAGTCCCTCACCCAGTCTTTGATGCGAAAGATTTTCATCTTTCTCTCGGATGTGGAGCAGATGACGCGGTCAAGGCCGGCATTGATCAGCATCTTCTTGCAGATAAAGCAGGGGAAGGCATTTATCGGCTGAGAATTTCCAGGGACGCTGCCATAGATATACATATCGCCGCCCAGGAGGCTGACTCCAGCCCGGGCGGCGTTGATGATGGCGTTCTGTTCAGCATGGACGCTGCGGCAAAGCTCATAGCGCTGGCCGTGGGGAATGTTGAGCTTGTCCCTGAGGCAGAAGCCGTGTTCAAGGCTGTCCTTGGTTTTCCTCGGCGCTCCTACATATCCGGTGGAAATGATCTGGTCATTCTTGATGATGATTGCGCCTATGGAGCGGCGAAAGCAGGTGCTGCGCCGCGCAACTTCTTCGGCAATGCCAAGATAATATTGATCCTTGGAAACCCTTTTTGATTTCATAATATTTCCTCCAGCTTTTGGTAGAGGTCTTCGAGAGAACCATCGTTGATGATGACCAAGTCCGCCATGTCCATGCATCTCTGGAGCTGTTGTCCCTTTTCGCACTCCGTCATCTCTTCTTTTTCCTTTTGGATAAATTCCCGAAGAGTGGAAGCTGACTCCTCCCTTCCTCTTTTCTTCACTCTTTCGTATCTCAGCTCGACAGGCGCATCTACGGCCAAAAAGATGAAGCCTCCTTGCTTCCTCAGATATTCGACTTCCTTAGGATTGCGGATACTGTCGATAACAGCTTTGCCTTTGACCTTTTTCATGACAAGCCTGGCCAGAATATCAGCTCCTGATTTTTCTCTGAGCTTGTTCCCAATTTTTATCAAGTTATCCCTTGTCGGCTGCTTCCCTCTTTTCTGAAGCTCTTCCCGAATCAGGTCGGAGAGAGAAAAGTATTTGTATCCCCTTTTTTGAAAATAAGCGGCAGCCTCTCCTTTTCCAGAGCCGTTTGTTCCTGTCAGGCCGATGAGCTTAATCCTTTTTCTCATTGTCTTATTCAAGAGCCTACAGCCTTCCTCTGACCAGCCTTCTGCACCAGGAGATGAAAAGGAAGAAATAAGCATCGAGGATCAAGTCAATCCTGTAGAAAGGGTTCAGGATTCCTGCTTTGAGCAGCATCCAGAGGACAAGGTCCTTGTGCTTTGGCGGGCAGCCTTTGATTTTTCTCAGCCTTCGGGCTCTGACCTCGCCCTGGATTTCAGAGCAGGTGCCGATTATCATCAGCTTCTCGGCTTCAACATTCCCTTTATACTGGCCGATGACAACAGTCCAAGGAGGGAGGTTTTTCCAGAGCCTTGGCTTTCTGTCTTTGGCCATGTAAAGCCAGTCGAGGAAGACGCCGTGGCAGCCGCCGCTGCAGTAAGGCTCACCGATAATCGTCTTGATGCCGCAGTCCGCCTTATCGACCCTGACCAGCCCCAAGTCCCAATCTTTTGTCTTTTGTTTTAACTCATCGAGGAAGACATCCCCTGTTATCTCTATCTCATCCAGGCGGAGCAGGCCATAGCCTCTTTGCTGGGCGAGGCGGAGATGGTCGATCTTCTCCGGGTCGAGATGGAGGATGTGGGCGCAGACAGCATCGTGGGCAAGAGGATTTGTGGCCATCAGGATGGCTCCCAGCTGCCTTCCGTGTTGGGTGAGTTGATTCCCTCCAAAGGAAACCTCGATGGCATCGGTGGCGATGAAATCAGGAAAGCCGACCTCCAGCAAGTCCACGATTTTTTCATAGAGATTGAAATTATGATTCCACAGCCTCTCTTTGTCTTGGAGAAGGCCCATGTTCAGCTTCAGGGACGCTGTCAATCCCTGGCTTAAAACATTTCCTTTGAGCTTTGGGGCATAGATGAGAAGGTCGTTGTCCACGATTTCTCTGGCCGTGGTTATTTTTTTGTGAATCTTTCCTTTTTTTAGAGCAATTCTCTCTTTATTGGCTTCCTCTATGGGCAGAAGCTTTATTCTATGCTTCTTCTTGAGCTTGTAATATCCTGCGTGCCTGAACATTCTGCTTGTGGGAAGCCCTGCGCCGGTTTTTTCAGCTATGGTGATTTTCAAATCGCCTTTCTTTTCATCTTCCAGGGCGGAAAGAAGGCCATCGAGGAATTCAGACCTGGTGAAGGCTGAAGGAGCGATCTTGGGGTGGGCCATGACCACATTGGGCTTGATGGTCACTCGTCCCTGTATTTTTGATGCCAAGCCAAATTCCTTGAGCCCTTCTCGGATGATTTTCTTGATATTTTCCACATTATAGTCGTCAGCCCTGCGGATGATGACTTTTTCTTTTGCCTTCATTCGATTCACCCGGCTGGCTCTTCATCTGGCTCTGCTTTTTTCTTCCTCCTCTTCTCTCCGATGAAGGAAACCAAGATGCCGATACCGTAGAGGACCAACATGGGAACCGCGATAATACTCTGGGTTAACATGTCTGGAGTGGGAGTGATGATGGCAGCGATGACAAAGACAGCCAGCACCGCATACTTAAAGTTCCTTAGCATCCATCTTGAGCTGACCAAGCCTATGCGGGAGAGGAAGAAGACGAGAGTCGGAAGCTCGAAGACAAGGGCGATGGCCAGAAGCAGACGGAGGACTAACTTGAAATACTGGTCGATGGTGATCATCGCCTTGAATTCAGCGCCTTGCTGGAGGAAAAAGCGGCAGGCAAAGGGGAAGACGATGAAATAACCGAAAAGGGCGCCGGCGGTGAAGAAAAAAGTCGTAAAAAAGACAAAGGGGATAACATATTTTTTTTCCCTCTTATAAAGGCCGGGCGCAACGAACTTCCAGAGCTGGAAAAAGATGAAAGGCGAAGTGGCGAAGATTGCAGTCAAAAAGGAGACTTTGATGTAGAGCATGAAAGGTTCGGGCAAACTGAGGAAAACCTGTTTTTCCCCTGGAGGGAGAAATTGGTTGACTGGCCGGGATAAGATTTTGTAGATATCTTTGCTGAAGAACCAGGCCGGGATGACAGCGATAATGAGGGCTATAAACGAGTAGAAAATCCTTTTGCGGAGTTCGTCAAGGTGCTCGAGGAAGGTCATCCCGTCAGGTGACTTTTTTCTCTTTCTCGTCATCTTCGATGTCT
>CAZJXZ010000284.1:0-3422 GCA_964549955.1 uncultured Eubacteriales bacterium | reverse complement strand
ATGGAATCGAGGCGACCGTCGGAAGGGGGAAAGCGAAGCTGTTCCCCCTCCGAGTCATCGCTGGGGCAAAGCCTGCGTGCTTTCGAAGCATTTAGCCCGAGCCCTTTATCTTGCCTTCCAGCCAGCCGAGCCTGATCGGAGATTTTCGGTCCCTGGGCGTGTAGGGCTTGATGTCGAGAATCGGGGTTCGGTCGATCATATCGATTCCAGAGACTTTGAGGATATTTCCCTTTCTTTCCAGAACTTTGACCACGGTCATCCCCAGGGGATTTGGCCGGTTTGGGCTTCGAGTAGAAAAAACGCCGCGCAGGGTGTCGTCAAGAAAGGGCTTTGTCTGAAGCTTGTATCCTTTGGATTGGTGAAAGGCGAAGATAACAATGAGATGGGAAAAGCCCTCGGTGTCTTTCAATCCGGCTTCATAGTCCTTGAATATCTCCAGCTCTCCCTGGACTGGATCAAAACCGTCCGGATAGGCGAATTTTTTCTGGTCAATATCTTCCTTCGCTTTGAAAGGGGAATGAATAACGCCGATGGATTTAAACTTGAATGGCATCAATGCTTAATTTTTTAATCATAGACATAGGTCAGCCACTTTTCGTATTTTTTAATTTTGCCGCAGACGATGTCCTTGTAGATTTTGGACAAGCGGGAGGTTATCTCTCCGACTCGACCTGAGCCGACGGCGTATTCTTTCTTCTTTCCTTTCGAGTCTGAGCAGTCGGTCACCCGGCTTATGGGAGCGATCTCTGCCGCTGTCCCTGAGAAAAAGGCCTCGTCGGCCTTGAATAAGTCTTCTTTGGTTATGGGTCTGATTCGTGTTTTATAGCCAAGGTCTTTGGCCACTTCCAGAAGAGAAATCCTGGTTATTCCTTCCAGGACGGATTCTGTCTTATCGTTGGTAATGAAGACTCCATTTTTGATGATGAAGATGTTCTCTCCCGGACCCTCGGCCACGTTTCCTTCAAGATTTAAAAAGATGGCTTCATCGAATCCCCGGGAGCGGGCAAGCATGCCGCAGATGGTTGATTGGACATAAACCCCTCCCAGCTTGGATGTCATATCGAGTTGGGAGCGATGGATTCTCCTCCAGGGAAGAATACAGGCATGAACTCCTTGCGCCGCCTTTTCGCCGAGATAGGCTCCCCATTCCCAGACAGCGATGGCAAGTTCCACAGGAGAGAACTTGGGAACAAGACCCAAGTTTCCGTAAGAATAAAAAAGAAGAGGCCGGATATAGGCTGCATCCAGTTTGTTTTCCTTCATGACCAATTTGATGGCGTTAATGATTTCTTTTTTGCTGTAGGGAACTTCCATGAACAAGGTCGAAGCGGAATGGAAGAAGCGGTCGATGTGCTCTGGAAGCCGGAAGACCGCAGGCCCCCGCGGTGTCTTGTAGGCCCGAATTCCTTCGAAGACCGAAGTGCCATAATGGAGGGCATGGGACATGGAGTGAAGGGTTGGCTCTGACCAATTGTAGAATTTTCCCATGTACCAGAATTTTTTTGCCCCAGGAAAATGGGTGTTATCAAACATAATAACTCCTTTTATTATGATGTTTGTTTGATAGAAATAGTTTCCACTTTTATTGATTCTACTCTCTGGTTCCTAAAAAAATCTGGCTCATCAACAGAGGATATAGTTATCATAATTAAAACGAAATGAAAAGAGACAATCTTGAAATTTTTTGAATGGCCGGTCGTTATTAAAAATCATTTTTCATTTGCCTGCGGCTTGTTGGGCGCAGCCAAAAGTTGACGTTCCTTTATTCATTGAATCAAGGTTTTATCTTGAACTCCCAGGCGCACCAAACACAAGGAGGATGAGGGTCAGGAGGACAGACCAGGCACGTGGTTTCAATCCTGGGGTCGATGGTTTGGGCAAAGTAGCTGTACTCAACAATGCCGACTGGCTTGCAGGGAAAATCAGGAAGACCCTGCCTTTTCCTTGCTTCCTGGACGCGGCAGGTCTTCATCCGGAAGACACAGCGTTTCTCACTCACTTCTGCGACCTCTTGAACGTTAATCTGAGCATAGAGACGGAATTTTAGCGCCTGAACAAGGGCTGGAATTCCTTCTCCGGGCTTTATCCCCAGCCTTTTCATGATTCTCTTGGCTTCGATGACAGTGAATTTCTCCCAGGCCTTTCGGTCGAGCTCAATCGCCGCCTCAGTGCCGTATTTTTCCTCGACAAATCGAAACCAGAGGCCATCATGGGCCAGCCAATTTTTTGAAGCGTCGGCTAGGAGTTCAAGAAGCTCTTCCTTTGATAGGTCTTTGACTTCCTTCATCTCCATTCCTATTGGATCAGGCTGAGTGTCTCGAAAAAAATAATCTTTAGAAGTTCTCTGGGCGAAGGCAGAGTGTTAAGAAAGCCGTTTGAAGGCTGAGCGGGCATGGCTCCTCGACCGAAGGGAGAGGAGAGCGAAGCCTGAAACCGAGCCGCTTTTGCCTCGCTGGGGCAAAAGCGGCGTGCTTTCGAATCACTCTGCCTGAGCCTTCAAACGGTTTTCTCAACGCCCAGCCTGATCCTCTATTATCAATGAGTGCTCATTCACGCCTTTTCGTAATAGGTCAATCCCTTGTGGACAACAGTTTTAATCTTATCTTTGCCAAGAAGTGAATCAAGATGTTCTTTAATCACCTTCTTGCTTTTCCCCAGCGACTTCGAGATATCTTGAAGAGTCACCGGCCTCCTCTGGACCAATGAGAGAATGACCTTATCTAAATTTTCTGAGACGGGCTTTTGCGGCCTCTTTTCGAATGCAGCAATGATTTCGCAGTTTTCATCAAGAATTTTTTTTATTTTTTCCAGCTTCTCAAGGCTCAAGGAACGTGCGAATCTTTCTGCAGGAGGACGGACAACAGTGTTGAGCTGGACTTTATCCGGCTTTATTCTGGCGATAGCCTCTTTAAGCTTTTTGAGATGAGAAGGGGAATCGTTCACTCCTTCAACCAGCATGACCTCAAGCCAGATTGAGCCCTTGAATTCCTGGCGAAATTTGACCAGCCCGTCGATGATCTTACTCATTTTTAGTGAAGAGTGAGGCCGGTTGACTCTGGCCAGAATATCCGCTGAGGCCGCATCCAGTGAGGGTGCGACCACATCCGCGGAGAGCAGCGCCCTTCTTACGCTTTTCTGGTTCAGAAGAGAGCTGTTGGTCAGGACAGCGACAGGAATAGATGTCATCTTTTTGATTTCTCTGATGAGCTTGCCAAGCGCTGTGTTCAAGGTCGGCTCTCCAGAGCCGGAAAAAGTGATGTAGTCGATTCTCTGCCCCGAGGATATTTTTTTTCTTAGCTGGGAGAGGACTTCCGAAGCAGAGAAATATTTTTTTCTCCTGACAGACTTTCTCGGGGTTCGGCCCAGCTGACAATAAACGCAGTTAAAGGAGCAAGTTTTGAAGGGAATGATATCTATTCCCA
>CAZJXZ010000283.1:0-3446 GCA_964549955.1 uncultured Eubacteriales bacterium | reverse complement strand
ACGAGTTCGAGAACATTGCCTTTGTCCTGCATCCTTACCGGCATTCTGTGGCAGGCTATATGGAGGATATCCAATCTTACACCAAATCCAAAGCTTTAAACTTCTATCGAACTTTCTACCTACCCAACAACATGACAGCAGCCATCGTTGGCGATGTGAAACTTGATGAGGTCAAGCGCCTGGCTAATAATTATTTTGCCGATATTGTAAAGGGAGAAGACCCTCCCCGGCCTACCTTTATCGAGCCAAAACAGAAGGGAGAACGGCGAGTGGTCGTCAAATTTGATGCCGAGCCAAGGCTCGAGATCGGCTACCACATTCCTGCGCCTCCTGACAAGGATAATATCGTCCTCGGGATGATCAGCTGGCTCCTCAGCCGCGGTGACTCTTCACGCCTTATCAGAGACCTGGTAACAAACCGGAAGATTGCTCTCATGGTTTATGCCTATGCCAATTCTCCAGGGGTGCGCTACTCGTCGCTTTTCGAAATCTATGGCGAGCCTCGCTATCCACATACTGTAGAGGAGCTGGAGAAAGCCGTTTATGAGCACCTCGACCGCCTGAAGAAAGAGCCGGTTCAGAAGGAAGAGATCGAAAAGGTCTTGAACCAGGCCGAAGCTTCCCTTTACAGGTCACCAGGATTTGCGGAAAACGTCTTCCTGGCGATGAGACTCTTGCGCAATGTTGTTCTCTACGGAGATATGGACGCGGATTTCAAACGGGTGGAAGCGATGAAAAAAATAACGCCAGAGGACATCATGGACACGGCCCAAAGGATATTTGTCGAATCCAATCGGACAGTGGGCATCCTTCTCCGTAAGGAAAAGGGAGGTGAAAAATGAAAATGAAAAGATTATTCGCTCTTTGTGCGGCATTCTTCTTAATCTTTGCGGCAACAGTATTTCCTCAAAAAGACCCAAGGGTCCTTAAATTCCCTGACCTCGAGTTCAAGCCTCAGAAGCCTGATTTGGTGAGCATCAAGAAGGGTGTTGATTTTTACTTCAAGGAAAATCATGAACTGCCTACAATCAATTCCCTTATTATTATTCGCAGCGGAAGCCTCAACGATCCAAAGGACAAAGCTGGGCTGGCCTCGCTTACCATGCGGCTGCTCAAAAGCGGCGGGACAAAGAACCTCACGCCTGATAAGGTTGAAGAGAAGCTTGATTTTCTTGGAACCACAATTTCCACTTATGCCAGTAATGAGTTTTCCCAGATTGTCCTATCGACACTGTCCAAGAACTTCGATGAGAGCTGGAAAATCCTCGAAGACATGCTCTCCAACCCTCTGTTCGACAAAGAAAGACTCGAGACAGAGAAGAAGAAGGAGCTGGAGAACATCCGCCGGCGGTGGGACTATCCCTCAAGCGTGGGAATGTATCTCTTCGATGACCTGGTCTACGGAAAAGATTTCCCGGATGTGAAGAGGACGACGAGCGCCGGGATCGAATCGATGACGGTCGATGATGTTAAAAACTTTTATGAAAATAATATCCGGGACGCGGCTCTCATCGTTGCCTTTGCAGGAGATTTCAACACTCAGAAAATAAAAGAGTTGCTGACCGACACCTTCAAGAACTGGAAGGGGAAAGCACCGGCAAAGCTCGCCCTGCCCAAGGCAGCGCTGGCGACTCAGCCCGGGCTCTTCCTGATAAACAAGGAAGACATGACCCAGGCCATCATCTGCATGGGCCATCTTGGGATCAACCGCCTCGACCCCGACAGCGTGGAAATAAACATCATGAATTTCATCCTGGGAACAGGAAGCTTTAACTCCCGGCTGATGAGAGAAGTGAGGTCAAATAGAGGGCTGGCCTACGCCACATTCGGCTATGTCGGACAAGGGAGGGACCTCGGCATGTTCTTTAGCTTCTGCCAGACCAAGAGCCAGTCCGTCGGAGAAGCCATCAAGCTGATGAAAGATATTATCGCTGACATGACAGCCAACCCGGTGAAGCCCGAGGAGCTCGAGACAGCCAAGAAATACGAGCAGAACGCCTTCGTCCACAGGTTCGACTCAGCCATGTCGGTGCTCATGGAGACTATCTATGGCAAAATAATGGGATATCCGGAAAACTATCTTGAAACTTATATTCCCAGGATCAAGAAGGTTGATTTAGCGAAAGTTCTGGCCATGGCAAAGCGGACAATGAATCCCAACGGCCTGGTCATTCTTGTTGTCGGCAAGAAGAGCGAGCTCATTGACCAGTTGAAGGCCTTGAATCTCGGCGAAGTGAAGGAGCTGCCGCTTCCAAAGGAATAGCCGGAGAATAGAACAGAAGCGCTGTCGCCGATTTCTTCAACAGCAGCGGCTGGATGAAGGCGGAAAGCATCTTATTTACGTGGTGAAAAGCCTCGTTATGGATCAGGCTGGGTGTCTTCGAGACACCCAGCCTTATCCTCTTCATACCACGAACTTACGGAAGCTTCCAGGAAGGTGAAAATTTAGAGAAGGCGCGTCTGCGTTATTTATCTTTCTTAAATTCTTTAAGCCGATCTAAATATTCCTGGATTTTTTCTTTTAGGCTCTGGTCTTTGACGGTTGGAAGAGTCTTTTCCAGAAGCTCACGGGCCTTATCGAATTCTTTGTTATTGATGTAAGCAACGGCCAGATTGACGCTGGCTACAGAATAGTTCGGGTCGATCTTCAAGATACTCTGGAAGCTCTGGGCAGCCTCAGGGTAGCGGCCCAGCTTATTAAAAATGACTCCTTGAAGATTGTAGGCTTGAATCGAGCGGTTATCTTTCTGGAGCGATTTCTGGACATACTCAAGAGCCTGCTCTAACCTGTTCCGCCCATAACAAAGCATGGCCAGATGGAAGCTGGCGTTATAGCTTTGAGCAGCGGCATATGCTTTCCTATACTCTTCCTCGGCATTATCCAGCTTGCCTGTCTCTTCATAAATCTCGCCGAGGCTAATACGGGCATCCGAAAAATCGGGCTTCAGCTCCAGACATTTCAGAAAGGCCGCTTCAGCCTCAGCCAGATTCTGTTTCTTGATGTGGGCCAGTCCGAGAAGGTTATAGGAGAGATGGTGGCTGGGATTCAAGGAGAGGGCTTTGTTTATATATTTAATAGCCTCATCCACCAGGCCATAATTCATGGTCAAAACTGCTTTTTCATACTCGTCCTGGGCGGCCTTTTCCTGTTTCTGGATTCTCTTGCTTTGAGTGGCACAATAAGCCAGAAATAAGCTTATTACCAAAATAAGCAAAACCTTATTGGACTTCATTGGCTTCCTCTCAGATTATTCTTTTCAATCGACTCTTCATCTTTGCACAAGTTAATCAAGAAGACAATATTCAATTATCTTGCTGAAGTGTTACATCGAAAATTACAGGGACACAACACTTATTGGCAAATTATGGAGACAAAATACTTAATTGCTTGATTGGCGAATTCCGGAGGATTCTGAGAATCCAATATTTAATTAATTAGGATTAAG
>CAZJXZ010000282.1:0-3459 GCA_964549955.1 uncultured Eubacteriales bacterium | reverse complement strand
TCAGGCACTGCAGCCTATATTCAAAAATTTCCCGAGATTGCCAGACGCTTTTTTGCCAACATCAACGAGGATATGGTCGGTGAAGGCTTGATAAAAAACTACAGCTACTTTCGTTTGATCACCACCCCCTGGTCGCTTCCAACCTATCTGACCGATGTCGTCAGCACTTTTGTCGAGTGGGTAGCGGCAACCCAAGAGTTGATGGGGCAGAGGATGGTCAAGCCGATTGTCTCGCCAACCGGAAGCCGCGACCCGTTCTACTACTCGATTGACCCCTATTCAGGCGGGAGCGACCACATCGTCTTTGTCGACGGCGGAGTAAAAGTGCCTGCAAATTTTTTCAATGTCTGGCCAGACATGTGGTATCACTCCAGCGGCGACACTCCGGATAAATCAGACACAACCCAGCTGAAGAGGGCTGTTTTTCTCGGCGCCGCTGCAGCCGTTTTTCTGGCCAACGCCGGCTCGGCCGAGGTCGAAAAGATGATTAAACAGACTTCGACCATGGCTCCTTCAAGGATTGGACAGGATAAATCAAAAGCAGAAAAGATGATTCTCAAGGCTGAGAAAAAGGATGTTCATTCTGCCTACAAGGAAGCGCGAAATATCATTGAACAGGCCTTTGTCAGAGAGAATGGAGCTTTGTCTTCCATCAAATTCTTCATAAAGGCTGACCCCAGTCTTGAAAATTATCTGGCCCTGAGGATGAAGAGGTTCAATGAGAGCAAGCTCGCCTGGCTGAACGAGATTGATGAAATCTATAAATACCGCTGCTTGAAAGAGAAGATAAGCCCTCAAAAAGCTGCGCTGACCCAGGATGAAATCCGCCTGAGCCGACTCGTCCCGGTCAGGACAGAAAAGATGAGAGGTTTTTTTGACTTCATGAAGTATGCCGAAGAGAGGGCGAAGTATAAGGATTTGCCTCCCTACAGTCTAAGGGCTGCTGAGTCTGAGGTGAGAAACTTTATCGATGGGAAAAAGAGCATCCTGGAAATAAGGAATGCTGCTTCGGCTGAATTTGAGCCGCTATCTCTCAAAGATGTTGAGAATTACATCAAAGTCTTAGAGAGAATAGGATTTATCGAGATTAAGAAAAAATAGATATAAAAAATTCCTTCACTTTAAAAGCGGCTGTCTTCCGACATAAAAAGCCTGATTTCTATTCAGGGAGGGAAAGATGGGAAGAATGAAGGGAAAATTATTTCTTGCCTTTCCCGGCTCCTCCGCCCCCTCCTAATTCTTCCTTCGCTTGTTGCTGGTAGACTGAGCCAACGCCCAGGTAACCTCCGTCGTCAAGGCGAAGGACGTCATCCTGGCTGGGACCGGCTGTCAGAGGCGGTGCAGAGTGCCCGTCTCTTCCCATGCTGTAAAGGTCGTAATCGGAGTTCAACGGCTTCTGAGAATAGACCTTTCGCTTTTTGCCGACTTCTCCTGGCTCGCCGCCGTCGATTCTCAAGTATTGGTAGAGGTTTCCCCATGGGTCTGTTCTGTACCCATACCCGACATCATGCAGGTTGTTGGGATATTCGCCGCGGTTGATCAAATAGTCTTCGATTGATTCGGCTATGATCTTGATTTCAGCTTTAGCTCTGGCAATTCTTGCTTTGTTGAGCTGATTCATATAGGCAGGAACGGCCGAAGATAGGATGATGGCGATCATCGCAATGACACAAAGCAACTCGATGATGCTAAAGGCTTTCAGCAGCCTTTTTCTCCTCTTGCCAGCCTGTGCACTGGGTGCCTCTGGAGACGAGCCTGCCTCCATCTTCTGATTGGGTAGAGTTTCTGGCGGTCGTTCTTGAAAGCCCTCCAATTGGTTCATGTTTATATTAATCATAGTTTTTCAGCTTTTAACAACTCCATTTTTCTGAGTTATCTATATTTCGCTTTAATTTCCTCCAATTCTTTCTCAAGCTTCGATACCTTTTCCTCGAGCTTCTCTTTCTCTCTTGCTTTCATCTTTCCTAAAACTCTTCCCAACATGGCTATGGAGCAAATGAGGAGCAGAACGCTCAACATCGACGCATTCAAGAATGGAACTCTTAATTCCTGGAGGATTGGAATAATACCCAGGTCTGTCATATACGACAAGACGGTATAGCAGGATAAGACCAAAAGCCAGCCTAACATTTTATTTTTTTCTCCTGGGAAAAAAATTATTTAAATTAATAGTTAATTTCTCTGCTTTTCTAAATAAGAAAAACGGGCTCCTTTTTCTTCTCAGACCTCCATTCTTTCGTTTTTATTTCTTTCTAAAAAATAATGAAAATGAGCTTCAAAGACAATAGCCTTTGAGGGTGAATCAAAGGGTGAATTTTTAATTTGTTTTCTTATCAAGAAGGCCTAATATCTTCACCTTTGCCGGTTAGCTCTAATCTCTCATGAATTCACTTTTCGTTGTCAGTCTTTGGCTTGAATTGTCGTCTGTCGCTGGCAATGAGAAGGCAACGACATTTGTTGGATTTGTATTAATCATTTTCATAGGGTTTGCTGAAAAGAAGAATTATTGTGGTATGTGCAGAATTTTTTTAGCCCTTTTTCTCGTAGCCGATGGTTATGTAGTAGATAGCCCGGTCGAAGAAAAGTGTCACACGGTTGTTGAGCTCAATGGCTTGATATAAATCCAGTGCTGTATCAAGCAAGCCTTCTCCAAGAATCTTCAGCCACAGGTGCCGCCTGACGAGGATAAGCGCGTGGATGACTTCTGAGAGCGAGAATCCCTCCTGGCGGCGCTCAGTACCGAGGTTTATATAATGCTTAGCGATTTCTTCCTTGGTTGTTTCACGGGAGATCCATTTGCCAAGCTGGCTGTAGACCTCAAATGCCCGGTCATAAAGTTTAAGCTTATCGAAATTGTGGTAGCTTGGAGTGCATTCGTCCTTGCAGACATCATTCAGCCAGTTCATTGTCAGTTCATTGGCATTGCGTTCGATGAGGTCCACCAATTTCTCAGAGACAGTGCTTCGGACTTGAAATTTTTCCCTTTTGTTATCCTCGGATTGTCCCATGTTCTCGTTTTTATATCTAACACAAAAGAAATTTGATGTCAAAAGCAAAAAGGCTGGATCGCTCAGGAGGAGAATGCCTTAAGAGGGAGAATATAAAAAAGTTAGAATATATCGTCGTCGGCAAGCAGGCCAGCAAATTCGCGCAGAAATTCAGGATGGGTTGCCTCAGTCTGAAAATGATTTAAGGCGATTAGGACAAGCCAGTTTTTACTGCCATCTGCCTTGGTAGCGTGCAGCAAGCCGCCAATAGCTGGACTTATTCATTTGCCTCCAGAGAGATCGACGATGGTTCTCCCGATAGGGCTCTTGATGCCATAGAATCGGAACTCCACTTTGTTAATAAGCCTTTCTCCGCTTGGAAGATTAATCACCTGTGCTGTCTTACCGTAGGGAAAGTCTAAGCGAACGTTGAGCGACCATTCTTCGCCGTTCTCAAAAAAGACGCGGACCT
>CAZJXZ010000281.1:0-3461 GCA_964549955.1 uncultured Eubacteriales bacterium | reverse complement strand
GGAGAGGTGCTGGAGTGGTCGATCAGGGTCGCCTGCTAAGCGACTGTTCCGGTGTTAAGCTGGAACCGTGGGTTCGAATCCCACCCTCTCCGCCATAATATAATTTTCTTCATGGCATAAACAATAAATTATCGAGCATCAGCTTTCCTGACAGCCGAAAGACAAAAGAATTTTAACAACCTCTTCGTGGCCGAGTGAGGTGCCGTCCTGGGGGGAATCGATGATCCTGAAGTTGAAAAACGGGCAGTTCCCGTCGTACCAGCGAAAGGCCAAAGGCCTTGTCTCCTCAACCCTTTTTTCAGCTTCTTTTTGATTCAGCAGGTCACCCAATCCTTTAAGGTTCACACCTTTCTGAGGGTCGACTCCGATGATGTAACGCTTATTTCCAAAATTGGTCATGAGAAAGGTGAAGCCTTCACCGAGAGGAGAATTCTCCCTATCTCTCCGCGCCCATTCCTTGAGAAGAAAGCTCCTCGGGTTTTTGACCACAAGGCCGCTGACCTTCTTTTTAACGCCTTCTTGGATGAGCGGTAAGAAAAGTTTAAATTTCTGAGCTCTGCTGATGTCTAACAAATAATTGAAGTAGTCATCTTTAGCTTTTTGCATCGCCCTTTCGTATCTTTCAATACCCGAGAAGAGAACTCTATTCTCCATGATTTCGTATCCTTCTTCAGACTTGGAATGGAGGAAGTTCATGAATTTCAATCCCTCTTTCACTCTTTCCAGGTTGTTCTCTTCTTCTTCTTTCTTGATGGAAGCAAAAAGGGCGCGAAGGATGGAGTAGGGAGTAGAAGTCAGGTCAATTTCCTTGGGCAGATTGGCGGAATCGACCATCCGGGCATATGAAGATATTTTTTCCATGGATGGGTCAACGCTTCCTGTTTTCAAGAGCCTTAGGGCGAGGAAAATTGAGGAGACGGAATCAAAGTCAGGAAGGCGGTGAGTTATGATTTTCAGCTTCAAAGCCTCTCCTTCTTTTTCCATCCATTCTTCTTTCTTGAGATGGTCCAGGACGAGATGGGGGTGCTTGGTGATCAACGAGGCCGCGCACTCGACTTCTGCGCTAGGTTGGTGGTGGTCGATAACACCGGGAACGGTTTTCATGCCCACATCCAGGACTAGGGCGCCTTTTTCCGGGCTCAAGTCTTCGCCATAATTGACGAATTGGTAGTTGACTTCCATTGCCTTTGGATTCATTTTTTGGTGACCGCTTCAAATGCTTGCGGCTGGCGGCGGCTGGCGGATAAGAATTCAACGATCTTCGCACTGCCTGAGGGGAGTGGATAGCGCCTTAAACCCTTGAGAGAAACCCAGCGATATCGGTCTCTGCTTAGATAGGGTTTGCCATTCAGCTTGCATTCATAAGCAGAGAGGGATACCTGGAATTGGGTGTAAGCATGTTTGACTCTGGTTAGAAATTTTATCTCTTTGGCTTCGGCCAAGAGCTCCTCTTTGACCTCCCGCCGAAGCGCCTCTTCCAGTGTCTCGCCTTGCTTTCTTTTTCCTCCGGGAAATTCCCAGAGGTCAGCCAAGAGGCCCTGAGGCGGCCTTTTCTGTATAAGGAACTTTCCTTTTCTTTGAATTATCGCCACCACGGCCTCGACCTTTCGAAAAATTCTCTTTTTAGGTTTGGGAATGATTTCCTGAGTTCCCTCTTTGAATGCTCGACAGAACTCGCTCAGCGGGCAGAGAAGGCAGAGAGGATTCTTCGGACGGCAGACCTGGGACCCGATCTCCATCAAAGCTTGATTGAAAAGCCCTATCTTTTTTTGAGGGAGAAAGGGTTCAAGAAAACGGAGAAGCGCCCTGTCATTTTTGGGATTGGCCTCCGCATGCAAACCCGATAGCCTCATCAATAGCCGGCGGACATTGGCCTCGATAAGCGGATAAGGCTTGTCAAAGGCAAGGCTGGAAACAGCCGCAGCTGTGTAGGGACCGAAGCCTGGCAGATTGCTCAGTTCCCTGTAGTCGGATGGAATTTGACCTCCGAATTTGTCGCAGAGGACTTGCGCCGCCCGATGCATATTTTTAGCCCTTTGGTAATAACCCAATCCTTGCCAGGCTTTTAGGACTTTTTGAAGAGGAGCGCGGCTCAAACTTTTGACATCAGGGAAAAGCCTGAGCCATTTTCTATAATAGGCAAGAACGGCGCTGACAGTTGTCTGCTGGAGCATGACCTCAGAAATCCAAATCTTGTAAGGGTCATGGCTCTCCCTCCAGGGGAGCTTTCGCTGGTGCTTTTCATACCAGAGGCTTAATTTTTTTGAAAAAGCTTGAATCAAACCTCTCTTCTTCCTCATCGATTTATTCAACTTTCAATGAAAGAATATGAGGCCCCATTGTTTTCGAATATGCTATCAATGTGAGATTATTACCATGAATCGGCACTTGTTGGCAAAGCCTCGGAATTAAAGTTTCTTGACAATGGAGTCTTTATAATATATTTTTTAAGGGAAAATAAAGAAAAGGAATATGTTAAGCTTTTTTTGGGTGGTTCAACTTATCTCATAAGACTAAAGAATATTGCGTTCGTATATCCTTTTGAGTAAAATTTGAAAAGGCCAAGAGGCACATTCCTCAAGATAAAATGAAAAAGATAGGGAAGTACGAAATAATCGGAATCATCGGAAAAGGGGCGATGGGAATTGTCTACAAAGCGCGTGACCCTCTCATAAACCGAGAAGTCGCAATCAAGACCATTCGCTTCGACCTGGTCTCTGAAGAGTCCGAGAATGAAGAGATCATGCAGAGGTTCATGAGAGAAGCCCAAGCTGCAGGTAAATTGTCACATCCGAATATCATCACCATTTTCGATGTGGGAAGAGAAGAAAATGTGACCTACATAGTCATGCAGTTTATTGAAGGCTCAAGCCTGCAGAAGATGATTTCTTCAAGTGAGAAAATTTCGACTCCGGAAGTCATCGACCTCATGTGCCAGGTCTGTAATGCCCTGGATTATGCTCATAAGAATGGGATTGTTCACCGAGATATGAAGCCTGGAAATATCTTGCTGGATAAGGATAGAAAGCCTTACATCTGTGATTTTGGTGTGGCCCGTGTCGAGACCTCGACCCTGACTCAAGCAGGGACAGCCGTAGGCACACCGAGCTACATGTCTCCTGAGCAGGTTATGGGGAAAAAAGTCGATAAGCGCTCGGATATTTTCTCCCTGGGATGTATCCTATATGAGATTCTCACCGGGAGACGTCCCTTCGAGGCTGAAAGCATAACAACTGTCATCTATAAAATTATCAACGAGGAGCCTCCGCCTCTTTTTGAAGTGAAAAAGGGTCTGCCCGTGGGCTTCGAGCATATTATCACCAAGGCCTTGGCCAAAGACCCAAATGAGCGCTATCAGAGTTGCGCTGAGCTTGTTGCTGATTTAAGGTCGATCCACGCCGTGGCCGAAAAGACGATAGCCATCACCATGGCCAGAGAGGAGCTTCCCCGGGTAGAGGTCC
>CAZJXZ010000280.1:0-3488 GCA_964549955.1 uncultured Eubacteriales bacterium | reverse complement strand
TTCTGCATCTCCGCCGTCCAGACGGACGGGACCTCGACTTTATCATGCATGTCAACTCAAAACTCAAAGAAAAGGGATTCCTCTTGGCTTTCAATCCCACCGGTCAAGTAATCACAAGAACTCTGACTTTGCCTCTGTACTACACTGGCCTGACAAAGATGGCGCGAATCCGAGAAAAGGAAGGCAAAGCCAAGAGATACAATTTAAACAGAAAATACGAATTCGCCTTTAAGGTTAGAGTTGAAGCAGGCAGCTTCAACTGGTTCGTAATCGAATAAATAAAAACCGCTGATTATTCTGATGAGGGGACAACCCCAAAGACTTGAAGCCTGTGGTTATCCTTTTCAACAACATAGACATAACCTCTGCCATCAACAGCCACACCCGTGGGAAACATCATCTGGCCATCGCCGGTTCCGGTGCTCCCCCACTTGGCTATGAACTTTCCGTTTGCATCAAACTTCTGGACTCTGTTATTTCCTGAATCAGCGATATAGATGCAGTTGCTGAGGTCAACGAATATCCCCATTGGCCTGTTGAATTCCCCATCCCCTATGCCCATCTTTCCCCAGGAAGAAATGAACTCACCCTCTGAAGAGAATTTCTGGACTCGACCCCTGTCGAGAACAAAAAGTTCATCCTTCTGATTCACGGCAACTGCAACCGGATAGGCAAAAGCTCCGTTTGCGGTGCCTGGCGCTCCCCATAATTTCTTAAAAACACCGGCATTAGAGTATTTAACGACGCGGCTATTCCCAAAATCAACAACATAGAGGTCATCTTTGCTGTCAATGGCAATGCCCAATGGAACATTGAAACTAAGCTTTCCAGGACCAAACATCCCCCATTTTTTAATAACTTTTCCAGTCCTATCAAATTTCACCACGCAGTGACTTCTTGCATCTGTGACATAGACATTGCCTTGACTGTCTATGGCCACGCCGCCTGTCGCCTTTAAGCCCCTGAATTGAGTCCCCGCGCCACCCCAGGCGGTCATAAGCTTCCCTTCCGCAGTAATCTTTTTCACCTTAATTACGCCTTGATCAACAATATAAATATTATTCTCTCTATCAACCGCTACTGCTGACGGCATCTTGAAGAAAGCGGATTGAGGTCCGCCCCATCTGTTGATTATCTGGTACTTGTTTGGAATCAAGATTGCTTCAAGCAAAATGGGTTCTGGGCCTTCTTTGACTTCCAGCGCTCCTTCCCAGTCTGCATAACTCTCTTTTTTGACAGTTGCCTTATGAACTCCAAAAGGAACAGCAGGCAAGCTACAGTTGGTTATTTTCCCGGTGTCGGTGTTATCAAGATAGACTCTTGCTCCCACGGGAGAAGACCTTACTTCCACATCCATTCCTGCTCTCTCTAATCTGTATTCCTTTTTGGTAGGAGAAGTCGTGATGAAGACTTCATCCTTAAGCGGCTTGTACCCTTCTTTACCAATTTCAATGACAAGCTTGGGAATTGTTGTTCTAGCTACTTTCGGGGACAAACCTATTTCCTTTCCGTCAATCTTTATCATCGCTTCTTTTGGCTCAGTGGAAATCTCGATCAGGTATTCAGTGACTAAGCCTTTATACTCATTCTCCGCCTGCTGGATCAAAGCTATGACTTTCAGATCAACGATGTTGCTCGTTATTTGCTTGGCGTAGACTTCATCAACCTCGAACATATTCCTGAATTCTCTCATGGCTGAAAGCTCATCACCTTGAGCACAGTAGCCGAGTCCCATCCACAAGAAGATTTCAGATGATAGTTCTCTCTGTCTCTTTTGGTCAGTCATGCCTATGGTCTTGGCCACAAGAGGCCTCAGCGAGCTTATGGCTTTATCAAGATCTTGCCCTGCTCTTATCAACTTTTTGCCCTCTTCTATTTTGAACCCAATCTCGGCAGCAACTTCTGCATCCGATTTTCCTGGCCTGGCTGGGGCTCCGGCTGCCGGCTGAGCTGCTTCGGCTTCACTGACTTCTTCGACCAGCATCTCATGGATGTAGCCAGAAACTCCTTGAGTTTCCCAGGTCACTTTATACCATTCTCCTTGTTTTCTCTCCGCATTTAAGATCGTATTTAAAGGCACCCTGACCAAAACCTTTCCGCCGATCTCACGAGTGGCCTGAATACTGGCGCCGTCTATAATCACTTTTAATTTCAAGGGAGCTGCCTCTAAGCCGACGAGAAGGAAAAATAGAAGAAAAATTGGTATGAATTTTATTCCTCTGCGAAGCTTCCTTGATTTCATGATCTCCTCCTCTCAGAATCTATCATATTTATTTTTTTCCCTCTCTCATTATCTTCCATGCATCTCCTATCTTTTCCATTGTCCAGATTTTTACACCCTCAAATACGGTTGTCCTGGAGCCATCCTTTTTATAAACAGCGAGGGAAATATAAGAAAAAGTCACCTCCGCATGATTTCTGTCTTTAACCTTGACCTGAACGTTGGAAATGCTCGACCATCTTATATCATCATAGTTATTGAAGAGAAGCTTTCCATAATCTCTCTTTTCTTGACGAAGGGAGTCTGAGCCGATGTCGCTGATGAGTGCAAGCAGATCCTTTGATTCCTCCGCTCTTCTTTGACGTCCTATGATCTGCTTGATTTCCTCCTGAGCTGCTTGTTCATAGATCTTAGCCTCAGCTAAAGACTTATATCTCAGCGCATCCGTATTCCCCTTATCCAATTTTAAAGTTTCCTCCATCTTCTGTAAGCACTGCTCAAAATCCTCACTGTCATAGAAGCCTATTCCATCCTTGAGATTTTGAGCGATTAAAGCGGCTTCTCTTTGTTTGGCCTCGGCTCTATCTCGATATTCCTGAGCCTGGACATTAGCAGCATCCACTGCAAGAATTTCTTTGGCAAGCCTGACAGTCTCGGCATAGTTCTTCTTCTCAAAATTTTCTTTGGCCCTGTTCAACCTATCCTCGACACTGCCGGGAACGACAGCTTTTACAGGAGAGGTTGTTGTGGAGCTCGGCTGAGCTTCAACCACTTTTTTCTCTGTTGGCCCTGGGACTGTTTCTTTAGCCTTAGGGCCAGGGGAAGGCTTCGCTATCCTTTGCTCTTCTTTGCCAGGCGCTCGGGCAGCCAAGGATTTAGCTTTTTCATTCTGGGCTTTGTTCAGCAATTCCTTTGCACTCGCATTTGCAGAGTCAGCAGCCAGAATCTCCTCGGCAAGCCTGACAGCTTGGTCATAATCTCCCTTTTCAAAACTTTCTTTGACTTTGTTTAACTTGTCCTCTATACCGCCAGCAACCAGAGCACTGGGCTGGGAAGTTTCCGGTGACTCTTCTTTTTTCGTTTGTTGGCTGCCTCCCGAGACAAAAGGAATATTCCCTGTTGTCTGAAGAAAATATATGGCTCCGGCAATAGCCAGGACAACAACTGTAACCAGAGCGGCGATCAAGACCGGCCCCAGCTTTCTTTTCTTTCGGACCTCTACCCGGGGAAGCTCCTCTCTGGCCATGGTGATGGCTATCGTCTTTTC
>CAZJXZ010000279.1:0-3498 GCA_964549955.1 uncultured Eubacteriales bacterium | reverse complement strand
ATTTTGACCGTTTTCATCCACGACCTGAATCTGAAGCCCGGAATTTTCTCTGGTCCCGCCTAATATCTTAGGCAATATATCTTTTTTTAAATAATCAAGACTCCAGCAATAGCCTCCATAAAGAGTTTTTTTTGATTGAATATCAGGAAGGAGGCGATAAGAGATGAGAAAAAAATTTGCTTCTTGACGAACGGCAAATAAACGCTCTGGCTGGCTCTCTTCCCCGCGCCTAGAGAGAGCATGTTTTTCTTTTATTCGGGGAACAGCTTCCTTCTTCAAAAAGTCTGTAAAAAGCAGGGCTTGAAGATAAGGGGCTTCGCTTTCTTTTAAGGCATTGTATGATTTTTTAATCTCAGAAAATTTCTCATTCAGTTTTTCGTTAAGAATTGATTCGATATCGGCAACAAAAAAATCATAGCTGGAAGATCCAAGAAGCCAAGTCCCATTTTTTATCTTCTGATAAAGGTCAAGCAAAATTTTTATGCTTTGCTCCTCTTTCTCTCGACGCTGTTCTATCTCAAATAGCTGAAATGCAGCTCCTATTCCATAAGGATGGCCTGCTTTATTCCTTAATTGCCCATGCGTGACAGATAGCTCGCTATAGACTTTGTAAGCTTCCTCATAATCTTTCAAGAAAAAAAGACAGCGGCCAAGGCCTTCAAGGGCCATTGCTTGGTCTTGCTCTGAAGAGGCTGATGCTGAGCATTGTTTATAAAGCTCAGCGGCTTGGCGGTATTTCTTTTGGCCGAATTCAAAAAGCTCTGCTCTCTGAAAGTCTTGAGAAAACTTGCTGCTTAATAGGCTTTTCTCCTTTTGAAAAATTGAAACATCCTCGGCTCCGGTGCGAGGAAAGATGATTTGATAATCAGCATCGAGGAGAAAAGCCTGTCCTGTGACTTGCTTGGAGTTTACAAGAAAATTAGAAGGGCCTTGACTTACGCTTTCTCGCTGGATCAATGAAATAAAATTTTCAGCCTTTAAAGCTTGCCCTTCATACTCGAGAAGCTTAGCCTCGAGAGATTTCAGCGCAGCTTCGCCTGAAATCCAGAGATTCGATTCGAGAATTTTCCGAACGACCTCACGCCTTTTGGCAAAAGTGCTCAAGCTTAGATAGCCGACGATAAGCGAAGGCAACAAAATAGCAAGCAGGAAAATGAGGATAATTTTCTTTCGGGCTAATATCCCCTGGACAAATATTTTCATCGCCGGCTTTGAAACCCGACTCAGCTATTAATTTCATGTCAATTTTATCAAATTCAATCGTCAAAATGTCAAAAAAATGTAAAAAATTGTCTCTAAATGTTAAAGAGGATTTGATGAGAGGAAAAAACTGATGCTTATCTAAGATTCTATTATTTCTTTTAATAGAATGATATTTTTAATTTCTACTTGAGTTTTTCCTTATTTTTTTCTGCAGGCAGGAAATTTTCCACCAGCCAGAATTCCGTGCGATATCCAGTGACTCTTGAAAAAGTAATTTTCTTGCCATCTGGGGACCAATCAGGTTGAAGACCTTCAACATTTAAATTTTTGATCTCTCCTCCCTTGGAAGACACCATATGTAAATAGTTCTTGTTTTTATGCCCTACTGGGAATACGATATTTTCCCCATCAGGAGACCAGCTCAGCCCGTTCCACAGTCCTTTCACGTTTTCTGCGATCGTCTCAATCTTTCCGCTTTCCACATCCACTATGCATATTCCATTTCCTTTTTGATATTCGGCAAAATCAGAGAATGTCGCAGCAATCTTATTTCCATCCGGTGACCAGTGGGGAATATTGAAATCCCACATTTCTTTATCTGCCTTTGTTATTCTTACAGGCTCTCCTCCAGCTACTGGGATCACATATATATCTTGGTATTCTACTCTTGAACTTGGAATAGGGTTTTTATCATCTTTCGTTCTACTGTACGAAAAAGCAATCTTCTTGCCATCAGGAGACCAATCTGTTCCTTGAATATATCCATCGTAATCAAATTTAATTTTCTTGACTGGTCCTCCCTCTGCAGGAACTATCCATATACCTTTCTGCTCTTCGACTCCATAATTTATGCCAAAAGCTATGTTCCTTCCATCCGGAGACCAGGTAGGCGAAGTTATAAACAAATAAAAGCTTGGATGGGTGATATTTCCTGTTACGAGTCTTGGTTCCCCGCCGCTTGAGGGCATTGTCCAAATGTTTCTCTTCCCCCCGCGATCTGAAATGAAAACAAGGTGCGTCCCATCGGAAGACCAGCGAAGCGAAGAATTCCAACTTAAGACATCAGTGAGTTGAGTTTCTTTTTTGGCTTCTTGGTCCACAGTAAAAATATTACTAAAACGCATGATTTTCCAAATCCCTAACTTCCCATCTTTTGTCCAGCTGTATATAGTGCCCCTGGCACTGGGATTTGTAGTACCTTCTACTACCCGAAAGGGCTCGGCCGCTGGCTTCCCGTCCTTTGAAACCTTCACCACCCAAATTTCTCTATCTCCGCTTCTTGTTGTTTCAAAAGACAACCAATTCCCATCAAAAGACCAATGGGGATATAAATCAGGAGCGGGATCGTGAGTGATTTGGATAGGTTCTCCACCCTCTACGGGCATCACGTAAATATCGTAGTTTCCATCTTTTTTGGATTGGTAAGCAATAAGTTTACCATTCGGAGATAAGCTCAACTCCTCATAGTCCTTTGCTTGTTTTGGGTCAGAAAACTTAAAGATGTTTTTCCATTCTCCTCCTGAGATGGGAATCGCACATAAACCTCTAGATTGGACATAACAGATAAGCATTTGACTATCGGGCGTCCAGCTCACGGGCCAAGCGTAATCTCCTGACTTTCTGAATTCTGAGTCGGCTTCAATGAGGGTCCTTGACTCTCCTCCCTCAGATGAGATGATGTGTAATCCATATGTAGCATCCAAATAAGCTATCATTTTGCTGTCTGGAGACCAAAAACAATCCAAAATCTCATTAGGAGAGCTAAAGAGACAGACTTCCTTGCCGCTGGCAATATCCCTAAGCCATAAATTGTTTTCATCATAATCAATTAAAGCTAATTTTTTCCCGTCTGGAGATAAATGGCATTCTCTGTCTTCTTCAATATGGATTTTAGTTATTTTAAATTCCTTATCGCCTTTTTCAATAAGAGCCTGAGCTCGGAGAATAGCGGACAGCTTTTCCTTGGCCTTGCTGACCGCCTCCGCTTGATCCGGATAGTTTTCGATGACCTTTTCGTAAGCTTTTTGGGCAAGGCCGGCCTGTTGCTCGCCCAATTTTTCGTAACAGCCGCCAAGGCGAAGCAACGCCTTCGCTGCGATCGCCCGGTTGTCGCCATATTTGGCGACAATTTGCTTATACAGGTCGATGGCGGCCTGAAGGTTGCCCTCAACCTCTTCCTTTTCAACGGCCGCTCGAAGCAAAACTCCAGGATCTTCGGCCTGCCAGGCGCTTCCTTCAGTAGATAGCAAAGCACCCAGAATCACAATCAAAGACACTGTTGTTATTAATTTGATT
>CAZJXZ010000278.1:0-3510 GCA_964549955.1 uncultured Eubacteriales bacterium | reverse complement strand
GAGGATGGTTTTTAGTGTTTTCACTGTGCTCTGCAGGAAAGGAGAGATATTCAAGCCAAAGCGGATGCAGGAGTCAGTGGCCAGTATTCCCGGGCCCCCTGAGTTGGTGACAATGGCCACATTTTCACCCTTGGGCAGGGGCTGGCTGGAGAAGGCTTTGACATAATCAAAGAGCTCTTCCATAGTCTCTACCCTGAGGACTCCACACTGGTCGAAGATGGCATCGTAAACCTTATCCGATCCGGCAAGAGAGCCGGTGTGGGAGGAGGCAGCTTTTGCTCCCAAGATTGTCCTTCCAGCTTTAAGGGCGATGACTGGCTTGGGGCAAGAAGGAGAGCTAGTGATTTGGCGGGCGATGTCCATGAATTCTCTTCCGTTGACAAGGTCTTCGAGGTACATCAAGATGACATCTGTTTTAGGGTCTTCTTTGAGATAAATCAAAAGCTCGTTCTCAGTCAGTCCAGCCTTGTTTCCCATGCTTATGAATTTTGAAAAGCCGATGTTGGATTCCTTGGCATAATCGAGTACAGCCACACAGAGGGCACCGCTCTGGGAGATGAATGCAATGTTTCCTTCTTTGCACATCTGTGTGCCAAAGGTGGCGTTCATCGCTAATTTTGGGTCGGTATTGATAACTCCCAGACAGTTCGGGCCCACCAGGGAAATATCGTATTTCTGGATAATTTTTTTGACTCTATTCTCCAGCTCTGTCCCTTCTCCTCCGATCTCCTTGAAACCGGCTGAAATGACGATGGCTCCTTTGATTTTTTTTTCCCCGCATTCTTCAAGAACATCAATGACAAATCGCGAGGGGACGATGATGACGGCCAGGTCAACTTCATCGGGGATATCCCTCACCCTGGAATAGCATTTTATTCCCAGGATTCCTTTGGCCCTGGGGTTGACAGGATAGACGATACCCTGAAAGCGGCTGTCAATGATGTTGGCTAAAACAGACTGGCCAACGCTGCCTTTTTGCCTTGAAGCGCCGATGATGGCGATGGACTGAGGATAGAAAACAGCATTGAGCTTGTTGCGACTTTTATTCTCCACTCTTAATCCTATACTCATTTCTGGCTTTGTGGTTTTAAGGATATCAAGACATGCTCAAGAAAAGCTTCTTCTGGGACTACTCCTTCGATAAAGATATTTTCATTGATGACTGTCTTGGGAACGCCGAAAACATTGTATTTTTGGGCTAGATGGGGAAATTCTGTAGATTCAATCATCTCTGCCCTGATTCTAGATGATTCCAGAGCAAATTGATGGCCTAAGCGAACAACCAGCGTGCAGTAAGGGCAGGTCGGTGTAACAAAAACTTGAAGGTGAATGTCGCTTTGGATAGCCTTTAATGCGTCTTTTGTCTTTTGGCTCAGATTGGTTCCTTCCCTGGAGACATCGATGATGGCTTCAACGAGGCTTGTGTATTCGTATCCCGAAGGAATGCCGAAAAATCTGATTCCATAATCTTTTTTGCCTAAAACGATCGTGGCTGGGATCTTGTCTATTCCATACTCGGCAGCTTTTTCTTTATCTCCAAGAAAATCATGGATGACAAGCTCGATCTTATCCGAGAGGCTGCTCACTTCTTTCAGCAATTCTTTTGTTTCCTTGCAGAAAAGGCACTCCTGCCCTCTGAGGTGTTCGGGAACGATCAAACGGCTCGGTTCCTGGGTGAAAAAAAGAAGAGTGACCTTCTCTTTCATTCCTTCTTCAAATCTTTTTTTTGTCGCTTCTCTGATTTCGTTATTAAGTATTTCCATTTATATTCTTCACCTTTTTTTATCATTTTAATTCGGCCATCCTCGGAAATCAATGAGAATAGTAACAGGAGTTCCCCCAAAAATTTATGGATCAAAGAGACTGAGCTGGGCATTCTCTTCTAACCATTGGTAATGGAAGCCTTGTAAGCCCTTCTGACGCCCGAAAAGATACTCCCTTATACCATCGGCTAGGGCATAGAAGTGAAAATCCGGTATCCCGAACAATCGCCTTGCAGCACCCATCACATGCCGGGCTAACACCCTCAACTTCGTCCTCAGTCCCAGGTACACCATCGCAAAATAAGCCACAGCCGTCACAATCGCCATCATATTCTGAAGACGATGATAAGTCAGGAGACGAATATCTTCCACCTGGTAGCTCTGTTTCATAAACCGGATTGTCTCTTCGATGCGCCATCGTGTCAGATAGGATTGGAGGATTTTCCACAGGCTCTTGCGACTCCTGGTGACCCGAAGGTCAGTTAAAAGCATCATTGGCTCCTCCCCGAAACCGCGGATGACAACAAGAGTGAGAGGTTCTGACCTCCCCGGGAGACTGACTGCTCGAGCCCCAAATCGCAGATCATAGATCGTTTCTTTTCCTTTCTCTTGTTTGACAATCCGTTCCGCGTAGGGCAAAGGACAGGTCAACGCCAAATCGAGCACTGGCTGCTTTTGTCTCTTGGAGATCAGATCTCTTGTCTTCTTCAGCCGGACAATAAAGGAAAGTCGATCGTTCAGCAAATTATCGAAAATATCGTCCCGGTCTCCCCCTCGATCCAAAATCCAAATCCCTTTCTTCTCCGTCGCCTGAGAGACCTTGCGGATGGCTTGACGAATCTCTAAGTTCTCACTCAGAAAATCCGGACTCTCCTGGGAATACAGTGACCCATAAAGAGGGACCACAGATGTCGTCTCAACCTCCGCCCCCACCACTGATAAAGTCCAATAACCGTTAGCCAAGGTATTCTCGCTTCCGTCTCGAACACAGGCCAAATGCTCCATCTTCCGCGCATACTTTTTCCTGATATCTGAGATATCCATGATCAACAAAGTCCTCTTCTCCACTCCTCCAGCTCCCATCCGACAGAGCCCATTGAGAACTCTTCTGCCAAGATCATCTCGTCCCAACTGCCTGGAGAGCCGATATTGAGTCTTCTTAAGAGCAATCTTTTCCCCAAGAGCACGGGCAATCTCCGTCAAATGAACCGATTGACGAGCTTGAATCCCATAGATGGCCTCGGCCAGAAAGCGGCGAGCGACCTTGGGCCAAGTTGCAGAAAGTTCCCCCGAAAATTTGATAATTTGTTCTCGCACTTTTGAAGCGATTTTGGCATAATGCATCTGGGGCCTCCTCAAGACAAAGGTCTTTATGCAAGCTTGTAGGCTTGGCATCGGGAGGCCCCATTTTATGCGATTCAGCGTAAAAGTTCCCCCAATTTTTAGCGATTCCACTTTGTGTCTTATGTAATTTCCTGAAAGAGAAGAAGTTAAGAGATTTTATGCCCTATTTTTGGGGGAACTCCTGAATTTGGAATTCGGATAGAATCTTCATGCAACGCATTAAGGATGCTTCTTGGAATTGAATAAAAACTGTGTTCGCTTTCTGCTTATCGCAGCAATTTTTTAAGCTTTGCAGCCCAGTTTGCGTCAATATTCATCAATTTTCTGTAGACTTCTCTTGCGCTACGATTGTCATGAAGATTCAGGTAGGTGATTCCCAGATTATAATAAGCGACACCGAAGT
>CAZJXZ010000277.1:0-3535 GCA_964549955.1 uncultured Eubacteriales bacterium | reverse complement strand
ACAAATCAGAGAATACTCTTTTCATTCCCGAGAGATTGGTGGAGTTCAAAGAGGGTAAGGCTTTGGTCGAGATCAAGAACGAAAAAAGCGAAATCGTGAAGAAAGAAGTGAAAGTGGGATTGAGTGACGGAATCAACATTGAAGTTGTGGAAGGCTTGAAAGAAGGCGAGGAAGTAGTTGAGAGACCTCCAAAGGAAATTAAGTAATCGGTAGCTGAAGGAGCGAGCATTTTTTTCCAGAATGAAGAATGGAGTCTTGAGCAAGCTGAGTATTTAGGAAACTCATCTGAAATCGAAGTTATAAGCAGCGAGCGGACAAGAAGCATGAGAACATTCAGAGGTTTATCATGAAATCGTTCATGTTTTTATCTCAATTCATCCGCGACATGCGCTCGCAGAAGTTGAGAACCTTTCTGACAGTCTTTGGCATCATCTGGGGAACAATCTCTGTCGTCCTTCTCCTGGGATTTGGCCTTGGTGTGGGAAGGCAGATGAGCGAGAACATGCACGGCTTGGGAGAGGGAATCATCATTCTCTGGCCGGCGAGGACGAGCCTGGCTTATCAAGGATTGAGCAAGGGCAGGGCGCTTCGCTTCAGGGAAGAGGATGCCTTCCTGGTCAAGCAGGAAATTCCTCAGATCAAATCCATCAGCCCGGAGTATTCAAGGTATGGAGTCAAGCTGAAATACGAAAAAAATACCTATTCGGCCCAAATTCAGGGTATTTATCCTGAATATGAAGACATGAGGAATGTCATTCCTGATAGAGGAGGCAGGTTTATCGATGATATCGATATTAAGCTGAGAAGAAGGGTTATCTTTATCGGCTACAAAATAAAAGAGGAGCTTTTCAAGGAGGAGTCGGCCATAGGCAAATATGTTTTCGTCAACGCCGTCCCTTTTCAAATTATTGGTGTCTTGATCAAGAAGACGCAGAATTCGACGTATGGAAATCCGGATGAGTCGATAGGTTTTATTCCGGCTACGACCTTCTCCACTTTCTTTGGCCATAAATACATCAGTAACATGATCATTCAGGCGCGGGATTCTTCCCTGAATGAGCTCATCAAGAAAAGGCTGCTTCAGGTTCTGGGCAAGAAATACAAATTTAGCCCTGAAGATACTGAAGCCCTGAGTTTATGGGACACTATGGAAGGGGAGAGGATATTCAATGCCATCATGGTAGGTTTTAATGTTTTCCTGGGAATTGTCGGAGCTTTTACTCTGATCGTCGGTGCCATCGGGGTCTCGAACATAATGAATGTCGTCGTTGAGGAGAGGACAAAGGAGATTGGCCTCAAAATGGCTTTAGGAGCCAAGAAAGGATTTATACTCGCCCAGTTTCTTTTCGAAACTTTGTTGATCACTCTAATCGGCGGGGCGATAGGCCTTGTCGTCTCTTATGGAATAATCGTCATCTTTCCAAGGGGTGGCAGCATCGAAGAATTTATCGGAAGGCCAACTCTATCCCTGGAAGTGGCTCTGATCACTGTTGCCCTGCTTGGATGTGTCGGCTTTATCTCCGGGTTTGGGCCTGCGCGCCGGGCTGCAAACCTTAATCCAGTCGAAGCCATAAGGTCATAGTCAGATGAAAGTTATTTTTCTTTTCAGGCTGTTCTACCAGGAATTGAAGAGACAGAAGAAAAGAATCACTTTGACCATTTTTGCCCTGGCTTGGGGAACTTTCTCCATCGTTATTCTTCTGGCTTTCGGCGAAGGATTAAAGAGACAGATGATTAAATCGACTCACGGCCTCGGAGAGGGAATCTGCATTGTCAGCAGCGGACAGACGTTAAAGCCTTATAAAGGCCTGGCAAAAGGAAGGATTATCATGCTCCATGAGGAGGACATAGAGCTCCTCCAGAGCCGGGTTGCAGGAATCGAGCTAATCAGCCCTGAATGTGACCGCTCAAGGAACAACATGACCTACGAACGCAAGAGCCTGACAGAAAGAGTCATCGGTGTCTCTCCTTCTTTCGAAGAGCTTAGAGGCTACTACCCTCAGAGAGGAAGCCGGTTCATCAATTCCCTGGACCTCAAGAATAAAAAAAGGGTTGTTTTTTTGGGCACAGAATTGAAGAAAAGGCTTTTTGGCAAAGAGGAGGCTGTGGGGAAAACAGTTTTGATAAACAGCATTCCCTTTTTGGTCATCGGCGTGATGATGGATAAAATGCAAAACAGCATGTACAGCGGACCCGATGTGGACAAAGCCGCAATTCCGTTTTCGACTTATCAGGCTATCTATGGAGATAAGTATTTGCGCCGGTTGATATACAGGCCAAAAGATTTGTCTCAGGCTGAAACAGTAAAGAAAGAGGTCTATAAAGTCCTCTCCCAAAAATACGAGTTTGACCCGAGTGATTCTCAAGCGCTTGAGATCTGGGATATGATCGAACAGGAAAAACTTATGAACAATATCTTTTTGGGAATTGAGGCCTTCATGGGAATAATCGGAGGCTTGACCTTAATCGTGGCCGGAGTCGGGGTGGCCAACATTATGTACGTCTCTGCTAAGAAAAGGACAAAGGAGATAGGGATCAAGATGGCTCTGGGCGCCAAGAAAAGATATGTTCTTCTCCAGTTTGTCTCAGAGGCGCTGATGATTGCCTTCATCGGAGGAGCGCTTGGAGTTTTGCTTTCTTTCGCTATCGTCGGTCTCTTTCAGGCCCTCAATCTCAAAGGAGAGGTGGCGGACTTCCTTGCCCATCCGGTCATCTCTTTGGATATCATGATTCTGACTGCGCTCATCCTGGGAGCGGTCGGCTTTCTGGCCGGAGTATTTCCTGCAAGAAAGGCTGCCTCAGCCAAGCCTGTTGAAGCTCTCAGGTATGAATGATAAGGAGTAAGGCAATGATTAGAATGAAGAATATCAAAAAAATATACGGCGCGGGTTCTGCTCAAGTCGAGGCAATAAAAGACATAAGCCTGGAGGTCGAGAGGAATGAATTTTTGGGTATGATCGGCCCTTCTGGCTCAGGCAAGTCCACCTTGATGAATATTATCGGATGTCTGGATGTGCCTACGTCCGGAGAATATTATTTTGAAGGAGAGAGCGTCGAGAATTTTAACCACAACCAGCTGGCCGAGATCAGGAACGAGAAGATAGGTTTCATCTTTCAGAATTTCAACCTTCTGCCCTATGCCTCGACCTTTGAGAACGTGGAGATACCGATGATCTTCAAAGGAGTGAAATCCAAAGCGAGGCGGGCGCGGGTCATGGAGCTGCTGGATAGAGTCGGCCTTGCTCACCGAGCCTCTCATAAGCCCAACGAGCTTTCAGGCGGTGAGATGCAGCGGGTGGCCATAGCCAGGGCACTGGCCAACAATCCCAGCCTGATACTGGCTGACGAGCCGACAGGAAATCTGGATACAAAGTCCGGGGATGAAATCCTGGCTGTTTTTGAATCTCTCTGGAAGCAGGGCCACACCCTGGTGGTCATCACCCACAATCCCAACATCTCAGCCCGTGCTCAGCGAATCGTCAAGCTGAAGGATGGGATGATTGATAACAACAAAGAAAAAAAAGGGGAAAGTCCC
>CAZJXZ010000276.1:0-3542 GCA_964549955.1 uncultured Eubacteriales bacterium | reverse complement strand
AACTTCTCGCTGTCTCAAGAAGAAGAGTCAAGGAAGTCGCTCATCATCCCAATCCGATGCCCTGCACCTTCGGCATGCTCCATTCAGGGAACTGGCCATCAGCAGCGCCGGCAGAGGCTGTCTTGAAAGGAGTCTTCGGATTCCTGCCTCCGTTCAAAAGAAAAGAAGTCCAAAAGGAATTGAGAAAAGCCGTAAGCAATTTTCCGGCAGAGATAAAATTCAACATGTTGAATAATGACCCGTCTTTTCTGGAAGAAAGCCACCCCCTTGTTCAGAAAATGCTCGAAGCAGCTCGAGAGGCGGGAATCAAGTCAAAGCCGGAGTTCATGAATGCCTCCTGCGATGCCTGGAGATATTCGGAGCAGGCTAAGATCCCGACCATCGTCTTCGGAGCAGGCTCAATCTCCTCTGCCCATGCCAGGGATGAACATATCGAGGTCGATGACATCAAGAAGGCGGCATTGGCCTTGATCTATTTTATCGATAAATGGAGCGGGTTGGCCCATGGCTGAGAAGAGCATGCTGGCTCTGGTCAAGACCGGGAAGGGGAAAGGGTTTGTCGAGCTGAGAGAGGTTCCGGTTCCCAGGATTGAAGAAAATGAGGTGCTGATAGAGATAAAAGCAGCCGGGATATGCGGCTCTGACCTGCACATCTACCATGACCGCTTCCCCTACTGGCCTCCGGTGATTCTTGGACACGAATTCGCGGGGGTTATCGCCGAAAAGGGGAAAAAAGTCAAAGAGTGGAAGATTGGCGACAGGGTTGTCGGCGAGCCTCACACTCTGGCTTGCGGAAAGTGCTGGCTCTGCCGGACAGGAAACAGGCAGGTCTGTGCTGAGAAACGCTCCCCTGGCTGGGGAATCGACGGCTGCTTCGCCAAATACATGGGATTTCCTGAGCCCGAGCTTCTCCACAGAATCCCTGAAACATTGCCTTTCGAAGAAGCGGCACTGGTCGAGCCCGCAGCCAATGTCGTCCACCATGTCCTGGAGAGAGGAAAGTTAAAGCCCATGGATATCGTCGCCGTCATCGGGCCTGGCTCAATCGGACTTCTGGCGGCCATGGCTTCCAAGGCAGCAGGCGCTCAGAGAGTGGCCATCGTCGGCAAAAATTGGGATGAAGAGCTTCGCCTTCAAGCCGCAAGAAAAATCAGGTCCATCAACCATGTCTTGAACGCTGATAAAGAAGACGTCGTTTCCTTTATCATGGATCTGAGCGAAAAACGAGGAGCAGACCTGGTAGTCGAGGCCAGCGGTGCAGAGGACGGAATCGCTTTGGCTTTAAAGCTTGTCAGAAAACTGGGAAGGATCACGGCCATAGGTTTGACTGGAAAAGAAACGATCAAATTTCCTTACGACTCAGGAATGTTCAAGGCCGCGGAATTTGTCTTCAATCTTTCAACCTCCCACAGCTCATGGGACAAAGCCATAGATTTGATCGGTAGCCAGAAAATCGAAGTCAAGCCTCTGATCACTCACAAGGGGGGACTGGAGAAATGGCACGAATTCTTCACCGACCTGGAAAATAAGAAAGGAATTAAGGGCATATTCATTCCTTGAATTTATTCGATTTTTCAAAATTTTGTGTGTTTAAAAGGACGATTCCCTTGAAAATTTTTTTCATGGACATACTTAAATAAAAAAGTCTAATTTAATTACAGAATGTTCTGTTAGGACTTTTGACATTTTGCTTCTCTAAAAGGAGGGAAAGATGACCATAAGCTTCGGAATCATCGGAACAGGAATCATGGGAAATGCGGTGGGAAGAGTCCTTAAGCTCCTTTCCAACGCCAGGATAGTGGCCCTTGCTGATTTGGACAGGGAAAGGTTGAAAAAGAGCGGAAAAGAATTCGGTGTCTCTGCGCTCTACACAAATTATAAGGAAATGCTGGAAAAAGAGAAGCTGGATGCCGTGGCAGTCGCCACTCCTGACAACTATCACAAGCAGCCTGTTGTCGATTCTCTCCTCGCCGGCTGCCATGTCTTTGTCGAGAAGCCGCTCACGACTAGCCAGGAAGAAGCCGAAGAAATCTACAGGGCTGTGCAGAAGACAAAGAAGAAGCTCCAAATTGATTTCAACCACCGCTGGCTCTCTCCCTATCATAAGATCAAGGAGATGGTCCGCGGCGGTGAGCTAGGCGAGCCGATTATCGCCTATGCCCGCAAGAACAATCCCCTCTATGTGCCGACAGAGATGATTGGACAATGGTCGAGCAAGACGACCCCCTCCTGGTTCCTCTCCACCCATGATATAGATTTGGTCAACTGGTGGTTCGACGCCGACCCTGTTGAAGCCTATGCCAAAGGGATAAAGAAGGTTCTGGTCGAGAAAGGATTCAATACCTACGATGGAATTCAGGCTCTGGTCAGCTTTGAAAGAGGAAAATTTGCAACCTTCGAGGCCATCTGGATTTATCCCAACTCAAGCCCCTATATGCCCGACTCCTACATGGAACTTGTCGGGACTAAAGGAACAACCCATATCGACAGAAAGGCAGAGGCAATCGAGGCCATGGTCGAGAGCAAGTTCGTCTGCCCCAGGACTTTCCTGAACTATAAAGTCTTTGACGAATGGCAGGGAGCCTATCCGGCCTGCATTCGGGCGTTCTTATACGCCATCGAGAACAATACCGAGCTTCACGTCAATGTCAGGGACGGAGTCCGAAACACAGCCATCCTCGAAGCCATCCACAAGTCCCTCGATTCTGGCAAGCCCGAAAGAATTAGCCTGAGTCGTCTGTGAAAAGGTAACTAACTCTTAGGCAGATAGTACCTGTTGTCTTAGAATCTATTCTCTGTCAACTCCTGTTGATATTCCTAATAAAAGAGTTTGATTCATAGTCGATGTCATCCGGGGGAATGGAGCTTTTGAGGTCTCTAACTTAATTCTGGCTTGTTTTATGGATCTTCATCCCTGCTGCGATAAAAATCTACCGTCTCCCTCACCAGGAAAAACGAAAAAGGATTTTTCGAAATAACGCTCCCACCATGCAGAATTTTTTCGTCTCTTGACATGGATGATTGTCTAGGGATATATTTTTTTTAAGGTTGGCATTACGGTTTTTCGGCTCAAGAGGGAAATAGTCAGTGCGAGCTAAAAAAGCAAAATTTCTTTTATTCAAGATGCGTGGAGGAAATCAGGGCATCATGAAAGCGGCAGCAAGGTCAAAAGGGATTCTTCTTTTATTGTTTTATATAATCTTGAGCTTCCTGGCGTCGCCCTCGGCTCATCTAATCCCGGCCACTCAAGAAGCCACAAAGCTCCAGAAGCCGCTCCAACATGAGGTTGCTGTCGCTCTAAAATTGGTCCAGGTCTATATCACAGATAAGAAAGGGAATCCTGTTCTTGACCTCAAGAAGGAGGATTTCGTCCTCTATGACAATGGAGAGCAGAAAATCCTGACAGAGTTCGAGAAACACGTTCTCCCTCTTGGTTCTGCGGAAAAGCCTGCCGAAGAGCGCGCAGGCCTGACTCCCATTCAAGCTACTCCCCCGCTGCTGAGCCGCAAGTTTTTCCTCTTTTTCGATTTCGCCTACACCAA
>CAZJXZ010000275.1:0-3545 GCA_964549955.1 uncultured Eubacteriales bacterium | reverse complement strand
CAATTTTTCTCTTTATCCAGATGAATGGAGAATTTTTTTTAATTCTTTCCCTTATGTTCCAAACCTCATTTTTGGATAGTTGCAAGACGTCCTTCAGCTTGTTTATTTTTTCAACCTGGAGATTATAGGGCTCGCTTTTCGAAGGGCAATAATAGACGGATTTTCTGAGAATGCTGCTGGCCAGAATATCACCTCTTCGATCGTAGATTGTTCCTCTCTTGGGCAGAATTTTCACTTCATTCTGATTTTGCCTCTGAACCTCTTCTTTCCATCGGGGGTGTTCAAAAACCTGGAGTTGCAGCAAGCGGATGATGATCACCGTCAGCCAGAAGACGAGAAAGAAAGCGATGATGATTGTTCTTCGATATGCCCTTTTCTGGTAGAGGATGCTCATCAGCCTTCCTTCCCTTAAAAATTGGAATCGTCTCGGACGACCTGGTCTTCTCTGGGTTCCGCCAACTTCAACTCTTCCTTAGCCACTTTCTCGACTCTTTCAGGGGAAAGAAGCTGCGATTTTTTTGCTTCCAATTTTTCGACTTCTTCGCTCAGCTCTTTAACTTTATTCTTAAGCTCGCTTATTTTATATCCTATCCTCACTGATTCCATTTGATGCCAGATATAGAAGGAGAGCACAGAAACAACAAAAATGGTGAAGGCGATGACAAGCAGGATCTCTTTCTTTCTGAATTTTTTTCTTACCATTTAAACTCTCTCAGCCACCCTGAGTTTGGCTGACCGCGCTCTGAAGTTCAGGGCAACTTCTTCTGCGGAAGGAACCACTGGCTTCTTTGTTAGAATTTTGAGGTAAGGATGAGAGTTCATCGAGGCGGCAAGGGCGGCAAAGGTGTGCTTAATGATTCTGTCTTCTAAGGAATGAAAGGAAATGGCAGCGATGCGTGCCTTTTTGGGAACTTTTTGGGTGATTCTTTCCAAGAATCCAGAGAGGCTCTCCAACTCCCGGTTAACCTCGATGCGGATCGCCTGAAAGACTTTTGCAGCCGGATGAATCTTTCCTTTCTGAGCCCTCCAGTGGCAAATCTCTTCGACGATGCGGCAGAGCTGGATTGTTGTTTCAATTCTTTCGACCTTTCTTCTGGAGGCAATTTCTCTAGCGAGTCTTTTCGCCTGGCTGATTTCGCCGTATTCCTTGAATACTTGAGCCAGCTTGTGCTCTGAGTATTTGTTGATGATTTTGTCAGCCGATATTCTGTTGCGCAAGTCCATCCTCATATCGAGTGGGCCTTCTTGGCTGAAGCTGAACCCCCGGTTTGGATTGTCTAGCTGAAAAGAAGAGATTCCCAAATCGAGAAGAATGCCCCGGATTCGAGAGAAATCCATCTTGAGGTCAGGTAGATACCTGAAATCCGAATGATAAAGCTTGACGCGGTCAGCATAATTTTTAAGCTTTTCCTTTGCCTTCAGGATGGAATTTTCGTCGATATCGAATCCAATCAATATCGCTTTGGGATTTCTTTTAACAATCTCCAGCGCATGTCCGGCCAGGCCGATGGTGCAGTCGACATAGAATCCAGGTCTTTCGATATCCAAGTAGTCGAGGACTTCTTCCAAGAGGACCGGGATATGGCCATTTCCGTTCATTTATTTTTTCCTTGGGGCAGAAGTTGCGATATGTTTTCAAAGTCCTCGTTTGTCAGCGGCTTTTCCTCGAGTGAAACATCGAGCCTAGTTTTGTTCCAGACTTCCAAATGGTTGGAAAGGCCGATAACCTCGACCTCCTCTTCGAGGTTTGCTCTTTCTCTTAAAACTTGGCCGATCAAGACGCGTCCTTTGGAGTCGATTTGATGGTGGTTTCCTCTTCTGTTCACTCTGATCATGAATTTCCTTATGGCAGGCTTGAGATGAAGCGCCCCTTCGTCAGAAATGCCCGATAGTCTTTCCCAGACGGGAAGGGGGTAGATTTGTACAGATTCATCTGTTAAAGAGGTAATAAACACATCCTTGCCGTATTTTTCTTCGATGGCGATACGGAATTTTTCTGGAATTTTTATTCGACCGCTCTTGTCGAACCTTGCTGTGTAGCTTCCTATCAATATATTTCCCAATTTTTCCCGTTCCTTCCCATTTTGTTAGAAATATATGAGAGAAAAAGCATAATGTCAAGAAAAATATTTATTAATTTTATATTTTTCTATATATAGTATGGAGGGAACTGAAGATACTATATAAAGGGATAAGGAAAATTGCGGGCGTAATATATTTGGCTTTAGCCCAAAGAGCGATGCCAGCTAGCGATTCGGCAAGGAATCAAGCTGTTGAGCTCAGGATTTGCGGGATTTGAGGAGCTTGCTGGCCAGGTCATAGTCTTTTTCAGAGACCAGAATTTTTACCGCTCCCAGCCCATCGACAGAGATAGGAGAGACTGACTGGACGATTTCTCCTTTGAGAATGCAGAGAATTCCGTTGCTTTCCAGAAAGTTTTTGACCACTTCAGCCTCAACCGGACCCCAGACTCTTTGGACTTCCTTGAGCTCGACATCGCTCTCTGTTTTTTTCTTTTTTTCTTTCATTTTTCCTTTTTTCTCTGGAAATAATCCGCAATTATTCGGCTGTGGTCAAAAGCGAGAGGAAAATTGAGCTCCCTTGGGCTGAATATGCCGATTTCCTGAGCATCGTCCCTAGCCCTAGGTTTTCCCTTTGCTCTGGCCACATAGACTGTTGAAATCGTATGCTGGCGTGGATCTCTGTTTGGGTCAGAGTAGGTGTGGAGCTGATACTTAAGCTTGATATCGAGAGAAGTCTCTTCTTTAGCCTCTCGGCGGGCTGCCTCTTCCAATGATTCTCCGTAATCAACGAATCCTCCAGGCAGAGCCCAGCCGCGTGGAGGATTCTTTCTCTTGATGAGCACGATTCCTTCTTTTCCGTCCTTCCTCTTGATTTCGATGATGATATCAACGGTGGGAACAGGATTTCTACTTCTTTTCATGGCGATTTTTAAAAAAGATACATAGCCAGAATTCTTTTCGGTTCTAAAAAATGAGGTGCATTCACTTTTCTCTGAAGGTGATATGGGCGAGAGCGGCGAGCTTTCGAACCGCTCTGCCTGAGCCCTTCAAGTAATAATTTAAACATCCAGCCGAGTATCTTTCTCTCGCAGGGTTGCGGATGATTCCCGGCTAATCGCGAAGCTTGAATTTCTTTTCAAGCTTTTCCAGCTTCTCGACGATTCCTCCGTATTCGAGCTCACTGTAAGGAAGCATGGCAGCTCCATTGAACCCTTGCCGCCTGATTTCTGTTGCCTTTTCCGCTATCCGGTCTCTGGCATAGTCCCAGTAAGGATGATCAAAGACATCGGCCGGCTCTGTCAGCTTTCCATCTCTAACGCAGAAAGCTGCTCCGGTGACAACCGGAGGCCCGTCAAAGAAGGAGATGGTTGCGTTCAGCTTGCAGGGCATAAGAGGCCCGTTGTGGCTGCCTCTCATAAAGCCGGCCACATAATGTCCGATTTGGAATGGGGCCAGTAGCTCGCCTGTTGCCGGGAATTCGCCCTGAACCCTGACCAGAGCCACAGGGTCATCCTTTCCTGT
>CAZJXZ010000274.1:1870-3547 GCA_964549955.1 uncultured Eubacteriales bacterium | reverse complement strand
TGACAATATCTTCAAAAGAGTAGCCGAGGTCCAGGGCTTTGGAAACATAATCGCCTGTCACTTTTTCGAAAATTTCCCACTTTCCCCTTTGCATCTTTTTGCGGTCAAATTTGACGTAATAGCCTGCTCCGGGCCTGGAATTGACGAAGCCCTCAACTTCAAGCTGGTAATAAACCTTAATGACCGTGTTGGGATTAACCTGGAGTTTCAGCGCCATTTCCCGGATTGACATCAACTGGTCGCCCTCTTCCAGGCGGCCAGAAAGGATGGCCAGCTTGATCGCCCGCTTGACCTGCTCATAGACAGGCAGAGCGGATTTGGCCTCGACCTTGATGTTGAAAAATTCTTTGAGCTCTTTCATAACTGTTATACACTTATATAACAGTGAGACAATTTAGTCAAGAGAAAAATTTTTTTTATTATAAATAATGGAGTTTAAATTTAAAATGAATTTTAGCTATTTATCTTTTTTTATTGCTGTATTTCGATATTGTATTTTTTGCAAGTTTTCAATCTTTTCTGTTCACCTGAGAATAGGTTTCGCCGATTTTATTTGTCCAGACTATTTTATATCGCTTCACATAAAAATTTTCTTCTGATTTATCTGCGTCTATTATGTAAAAATGGTCTTTTCTATACAGCGCTTTCTTCTTCAAACCATAGAATTCGGTGTTATTCCACCACTGATAATATTTTGGAACCTCTACCCGGTTTTGAAAAATTCCTTTTTCATTAAACAAATCCCCGGCCAGAGTTTCTTTATCGTAGTCGTTTTCATGCGTGATAACTAAGATAAATTTATTATCGAGGATAAAAAAGTCAGCAATATAAGGCACATGCTTAGGAATAATATATTCAAATTTGTATCGGCGGGAGGTATTATTTTCTGGAGGAGTTACTATTTCAATATCTCTTTTTGTCGCTTTTCTCGATTGTCCCTTTTTTATTATTCTCTTCGATAACTTTCCCTCAAGTGATACGACACTTATTTCATATTTATCAGACATGGCATAATACAGATTATCATCAGAATCTAATTTATACATTCCACAAGTATAATATAGAGGCCAATAATAAATCATTTTTTCTCTATCAATATCGGAACGGGGATTATCAAATTCAAACAATTCATCAAGAAGTATGCCAGATGGAGAAAACTTGGTAAGGACCTTTTTATAGGCTCTATCAGCCGTCTCTGAAATTTCCGGTAAGATTCTACTGACGAAGAAATAAATGTTTCCCTTTGAATCCTGTTGAAATAGAAATCTTGGTTCTCTAAATTGTAATGTTTCTATGATTTCACAGTCATCATTTAATATGGTCATTCTTTGATTTAATTTATCATAGATAAATAGCCTTCCATCTGCAGAAAAATAGGGATCCATAAAATAAAAATCCTCTGGCCCTTGGCCTTTAGGGAACATCTTCTTTAATATCTCATTGCCCCGGGGGTCAAATTTATAAATGAATTTCTCTCCTTCACCGAAAACATAGATGATTCCCTCATTATCGACTGCGATATCTGCGGGCCACCATCCTTTCTTTGTGATAGATAAATCCTCTTTAAATATCAAAGAGAGGGAAGGATTTTGAGGGTCGCCTTTATTAATAATAACCTTAACATTGCCTTCTTCTTTTTTCCCCTTTATTTTCTGACAAGGGATATTTAAGGTTCCT
>CAZJXZ010000274.1:0-1860 GCA_964549955.1 uncultured Eubacteriales bacterium | reverse complement strand
TCCTATATATAATAAAAATAAAGAAAGAATTAAAATAAAATAAATTGATTTTTTCATTCTTCTATACTAGCTCTTTGATGCTGAAGGCATTTTTTTTTAATTTTCAAAGATTGGGCCTTTGAAAAAATTTCATATAGGTAGCTTTTATGCTTTATTCATACCTCAATGTGGTTGCAGGATTTAAAATTGCAGCTTTGATCGACTGGAAACTGACGGTCAGGATTGTAATCAAGAATACAAACAAAAAAGCCTCAACAAAGGCCCACCAGCTGACGCCAATCCGATAGGCAAAATTCTGAAGCCAGCGGTTCATAACATAATATCCTAGGGGGCAAGCAACGACATCTGCGATAAGGACCAGAATGGAAAAATCCTTTAGGAAGTGAAAAGCTATGTTGGAGACCGATGCACCAAGCACTTTGCGGATCCCGATTTCCTTGGTGCGCCTTTCAGCAGAGAAGGAAGCAAGACCGAACACGCCGAGACAGGCAAGCAAGATGGCCAAAATGGATGAAAAAGCAAAGATTTTGCTGGTCTTTTTATCCTCGCCATATCGGTATCTCTCTATGCTTTCGTCTAGGAATTGGTAATTAAATATGAGGTAAGTGGGCAGCTCCCTCCATTTCCTTTCCAGAAAAGCGATGGTTTCCTGGATGTTTTCAGCTTTGATTTTTAATAATATAACATGACGCCACTCGGGGGTGTACTTGTAAATTGTCGGCTCAATTTTTTCATGCAGGGAACCATTGTGAAAGTCTCTGACTACACCAATGACCGAAAAAATGCCGGCTTTGTTGGACTCGCTGGTGAATTCGCTGAATTCTTCGGTTTTTATCTGTTTGCCGACTGGCGAATCCCAACCCAAAAATTTAGCGGCCGCCTGGTTGATGATAACGGCAGAATCTGCGTCTGAAGCCATCTCCTTGGAAAAATCTCTTCCTTCGATGATAGGGATGCCAAAAAAACTGAAGTAATCTTCTCCAACAGGAATTCCTCTCATCTTTACCGCATTCTCTTTGGAGAAACCTTCTGGAACGCAGGGAATGAGCCAGCCGTTATAAATGCCGGGAGCTCCTAAACTCACTGTAGCTTTAAGGATATTGGGATGCTGGCCCAGCTCTCTTTTTATTAATTCCGAACGTTTAGTGAAGGCATTGTCTTTGAGAATATGGATTTCGATGATGTTTTCTTTATCAAAGCCGAGGTCTTTATTTTTTATGAAATCAAGCTGTTCAAAGATGATGATGGTCCCGATAATGAAAACCAAGGAAATGGCAAATTGAAAAACCACCAGGCCTCTTCTTAAAAAAATTCCGAACCTGGTTCCTTTCTTGACCTCTCCCTTCAGCACCTCGACCGGCCTGTATGAAGATAGAAGCAGCGCCGGATAGCTGCCAGAAAGGAGTCCAACCAATAGGGATAGAAAAAAGAATCCTGCATAAAGGAGCGGATTGCTTTTGAGATTCAAGGTCAGGTGTTTTTCCATCAGAGAATTGAAAATGGGTAAAACCAATAAGGCTAAGGCCATTGCCAACAAAAGGGCCACCAGGGAAAACAGGGTGGACTCGCTGAGGAATTGCCTGAAGAGCTTGAATCTGGAAGCACCCACGACTCTTCTTATCCCAACCTCTCTGGATCGTCGGCTGGCTCGCGCTGTGGAAAGGTTCATGAAATTGATGATAGCGATAAGCAGTATGACCAGAGCCACCGCAGAAAGGGAATAGGAAGTGGAAATATTCCCCTTTTTTTCTACGATCTCGTCATAGTCAAGGTCAGAGCGAAGATGGATGGAAGTCAGCGGCTGCAGACGAAAGATAGCTCTTTGGGCATACCGCTCTCCATAATATTTAAGTGTAAATT
>CAZJXZ010000273.1:0-3575 GCA_964549955.1 uncultured Eubacteriales bacterium | reverse complement strand
TTGTTACTTTTGTCGTTGGAGGGTTTCTGGGCCTGGATGAGAGAATCTTGAAGAGGGCCGACTTTATTCTCTCGCTTTCCCGAATGACCTTCTCTCATGAGTTAAGCCGAGTCATACTCTTGGAGCAGGTCTATCGCTCGTTGGCGATCATAAAAGGAAGACAATATGCCAAATAAGGGGGATGATTTTGACTAGCAAAGAGAGAGAAATTTACAAGAAAAAACTCTTAAAAAAGAAGGAAGAGATCATTCATAAAATAAGCCAAGCTTACAGTGAAACTAAAGAGGTAGAGTCGGGCATAGCTCAGGATGTCGTGGATAAGGCTGAAAGTTCTTACACTAAAGAATTTCTTTTCAGCCTCTCTGATTCAGAACGAGAACAGCTGTTTTTAATCGATGAAGCGCTGAGGAGAATCCATAAAAGGGAGTATGGTTTTTGCCAGATGTGCCGTAAAGAGATCAGCAAAAAAAGGCTGGATGCTGTACCTTGGACTCCCTTTTGTATCGAGTGCCAAGAGAAGGAAGAGCAGAAGGAATCCGCTTGAACTTCTCTCTTCGTCAGAAGATTTCCTCATGGGGAAAGCTCGCCGAACTTATTTTATTTCCTTCTTTCTGTGAGCTTTGTTCTTCTTTCCTTGAATTTCCCGAAGAAAGAGTGATTTGCCGCTCTTGCTGGGAGAGCATTAAGCCTTTTTATTCTTCATGCTGTCTGTCTTGCGGCCGCTTTTTTGAAGGCCGAGGAGAGCCTCATTTCTGTCTGAAATGCCTGGAAGAAAAGCCGCCTTTTTCTTGCCATCGTTCCTTTGGCAGATATAGCGGAAAGCTCAAAGATTTGATTCTTTTTTATAAATTCAACGATTTTTGGATTATAGGAAAAGACCTGGCTCGCCTCGTCCATAAAACTCTGGTTAAAAAGGAAGAGATATGGTTGGGATTGGAGATAATCATCCCTGTCCCTCTTCATCCAAAGAGAGAAAGGAAGAGGGGATTTAACCAGGCTCAAGTTATTGCCAAAGAGTTGGCTAATCTGGAGAAAGTCAAACTCGTAGAGGGAGTATTGGTGAAAACCAAGAATGTGCCACCTCAGACTTTTCTTCAACTCAAAGAACGGGAAAATAATGTTCGTGGAGCATTCCAGGTGGTCAAAAAAGAAAAGATCAGGAACAGAGTTATTCTCTTGGTCGACGATGTCTATACAACCGGTTCGACAATTCGAGAATGCAGCTTGGTCTTGAAGAAAGCAGGAGCCAAAGAGGTCAGAGCCTTGACCATAGCTCAAGCCTGAAGCCTTGATTTCGGCTGGAAAAAAAGCGCCCAGAGCCTTTCGGCACTGGGCGCCCTTAATCGTGATTTAAGGCTTACTTCTTTTCTTTGCTCGTTGCCTTGAGGACTTTCACTTTTTTAGGCTTCAACTCAGGCTTCTTGGGCATGGTGACCTTTAGGATACCGTTTTCGTGCTCAGCTTGAATTTTGTCCTGGTCAACGGAGTTGGGCAGAGTGAAAGACCTGTAGAAGGAACCATAAGAGCGTTCAATGCGGTGGTAGTTCTCTTCTTTCGTTTCCTTTTCGAATTTTCTCTGGCCCTGTAAGATCAGGGTATTATCCTCGATCTTGATTTCGATATCATCCCCCTTTATTCCAGGAACTTCGGCAGTCAGCACCAGCGCGTTTTCTGTCTCGTAGATATCAACAGAAGGAGTCCAAGTCCCGGAAATAAGGTCCTTTTCTTCTCCGCGACCAGTGAAAGTCTCCTCAAATAAACGATTCATTTTTTCCCTTAAAGTCACCAGATCCTTGAATGGATCCCATCTGATGATCGCCATTTTGCAGCCTCCTTTCTAATTTATTTAGCGTGGCATTAATATAATTATTTAGTGTCCTATTGTCAAGTTTTTAGAATTTTTTTTAAACTAAACCTCTCTTTGTTGTTTTTTTTAATTAAAACCCCTGTATAAGGCTAAGAATAGAGAACAGGGCTCTAATGTTTCCCTTCGATCAAGACTGTGACTTCCCCTCTTATCTCCTTTCCTTCCAGCTTTTTTCTTAATTCTTCGACACTTCCGCGGAGGAATTCTTCATGGATTTTGGTCATTTCTCTGGCAATGACTATCTGCCTCTCTCCTAATATTTGCTGACAGATTTCAAGAAAAGAAAGGAGTCTTCGGCTTGGGGAGTAGAAGATAAGAGTGGCTTTTTCCTCCTTCAAAGACCTGAGCATTTTTTTGGCAGCCTCGGTCTTTGGGGGAGAAAATCCGAGGAAGAGAAATCTATGAGTGGGCAGCCCTGAGGCCGAGAGGGCTGCTGTCAAGGCTGATGCTCCTGGAACAGGGCAGATGGTAATCCCCTGTTTTATGGCTTCCTTTATCAGAGGATAACCTGGGTCTGAGAGGCCAGGAGTGCCTGAATCAGTAACCAGAGCAAGGTCCTTCCCTTCCTTAAGCATTTTGATGATAAGAGGAATTTTCTGGCTTTCTCGTGGATGGTAATAGCTGATCAGCGTTTTTTTGATGCTGTACCTATTCAAAAGTTTCATCGTCTGCCGGGTGTCTTCACAGGCTACGGCAGAGACTTCTTTAAGAATCCTCAATGCCCTGAAGGTCAGGTCTTCAAGATTCCCGATAGGAGTAGCGACGATGTAGAGCATGCCCCGGGCTTTATGCCCTGAGGTTTTCTCTTCCATGGCTTATTTACCCCAGTCATAAGGGAAGAGAAAGTCGTGGCCGACTGTTCGGGCGGATATTTTAGGAATAGGAGGAAGCTTTCTTTTGAATTCAGAGTTCTTGATAAGGCGCGCAAGCCTGTCCACGTCTTTGGGCTTGTGGCCTGAAGAGATGATTTCTTTCCTGGGCATCCTTTTGTCCACGAGCTCGAAGAGGATGGCATCGATTTCACCATAAGAGAGTCCAATCTCTTTCTCATCTGTTTGTCCTGGCCATAAACCCGCAGTCGGCACTTTTTTCTGGATTTTTCCGGGAATTTTAAGGTGTTGCGCCAACTGCCTGATTTGAGTTTTATAAAGGTCGCCTAAAGGATTTATGGCGCAGGCCATATCGCCGTGGATTGTCCCGTAACCAAGCAGCAACTCTGTTTTGTTACTCGTTCCCAAGATCAAGGCTTTTTCTCGGACTGAAAAGTCGTAGAGGATGGACATCCTTTCTCTCGCCATCTTGTTTCCCTTGGCAATCCTGTTCTCGGTCGGATAAATTGAAAAATAAGCATCGACCATGGGAGAGATATCGATAATTCTTGATCTTATCCTCAAGAGCTTGGCAAATTCTCGGGCATCCTCAACATCCTTGTTGAAAATCTTCCCGTAGGGCATGATGAGGCCGATAACATTTCTAGCTCCTAGCGCCTTCACTGCCAGCGAAGCGCAGACAGATGAGTCAAGCCCCCCGGAGAGGCCCAAGACTCCCTTTTTATAATTGGACTTGGATAGTTCTTCCCTTATGAACGAAACAAGGACTTTTTCCACAAAAGGAGCATTAATCTTCATAGCTTGAAACAATTTTATTGAGAGATTCAAGGATGATCTCCGGCCTGTCATCTCTTTTGTATGGCCACTTTTTTCGTGCT
>CAZJXZ010000272.1:0-3576 GCA_964549955.1 uncultured Eubacteriales bacterium | reverse complement strand
GGCTACTTTTTGTTGAGCTGCATTGTGGAGAGAGTGAGCGGAAAATCTCTGAACGACTTCGCCCAGGAGCACATCTTTAGGCCGCTGGGTATGACCAACACCATTTATCAGGATGACCATACTCAGATTATTGCTAACCGTGCCACTGGCTATTCTCCTGGACCCAAGGGCTTTAAAATTGATATGAGCAACTGGGACGAGACTGGAGACGGAAACGTTTATACTTCTGTTGAAGACCTTTTCCTCTGGGACCAGGCTTTTTATAGTAACAGGTTGGGCAAGTCTCTTATGGATAATCTTCATACAGTTGGGGTCCTCAACAGCGGCAAAAAGCTCGACTATGCCTTTGGGCTAGTCATCGGGGAGTATAAAGGCTTGAAGACAGTCAGCCATGGAGGAGCCTGGGTAGGGTTCAGGGCCGCCCTTGTCCGCTTCCCTGAACAGAAATTTTCTGTCATCTGCCTTGCCAATCTCAGCAGGATCAATCCTTCGGGACTTTGCCTGAAGGTCGCAGACATCTACCTTGCCGACCAGTTCAAAGAAGCTCCAAAAGAGCAGAAAAAAAAGCTTGAGCCGATAACGCTTTCCAAACAGGAACTGGAGAAGAAATGCGGAAATTACCAGGATGACAAATTCGGCATGTGGATGACGCTATCGGTTAAGGACGAAAAGCTTAAGATGGTTTTGAGAGGCCAGGAGTTTCTCCTCTCTCCAGTCAGTGCCGTCCTCTTCCAGGCACTCGATGCGCCGGTTGAGGCCACTGTAGAGTTTCTGCCCGCTGTCGAGGGTAAACCGCAAAAAGCGGTCTTGACAGTGCGGGGGAGTGAGGTCTTTAACCTTGTGAAAGCTGCTTCTTTCACTCCTCTAACACTGTCACAGCTCAGGGAATATTCCGGAGTTTATGAGAGCGAAGAGTTGCTCAAAGCCGTTTATCGGGTGTCTCTGGAAAAAGACAATCTTGTGGTGAAGGCACGCAACTTCCCTAAGAGTTCGCTAAGAGCCATGGCTCCAGATAAGTTCACGATCGAAGGAATCAATATCGAGTTTGTCCGCGGAAAAGGCAGAAGCATCATCGGCTTTTTGCTGGGAGTTGGCCGGGCAGGCCATATCCAATTTGTCAAAAAATAGAGATGGGCAGCGGCGCTCGTTTCACCACACCCACGGCACTAATCGATACTTAACTCTTTTCATGTATTGCTCATATCCTTCTAAATCCTTTATCAGCGCTTTTTCTTCGTCAAGCAGGCGGAAGGCGAGCATGACAGGAAGGAATGCCAGTGGGATATAAGCCCATACGGAGCCCAGCGCCAGCGGCATGAACATGTACATCAGTATTCCTGCTGCATACATAGGATGACGGACCACGGCATAAGGGCCGGTTGAGACCAGTTTCTGACCATTCTGTATCTCGATAGTGCGGGAAGCATATTCATTGTAAAGCATTATTCTTATGAATAACACATATCCGGCCAGCATCATGGCGTCCGATGCCAATACCAGCCAGACAGGCACGTGCGACCAGCCGAAGCGGCGGTCAAAACCCGGGATGACCATGGCGAAAATAAATAATAGCGTATTCACTGACTGGATCAGCATCTGCGGTTTTCTCTTTTCCCTTGCATTTATCCTCTTCTCAAGGAGCGATCTTTCGAATTTGAGCATATAAAGCCCGACCAGGAGCACCGGGATAAAAAAGATCGCAAGGAAAAGCCAGGCCTGCCAGTAGTCCAACGTCCAGGCGGGCATGATGACTATGGCGGATACGGCAATGATGCTTAAAACATATATGCGCAGTACGCGGAGCTCAAGGCTTAGTTTTTTCATGAGAGAATTATAGCACGGTTTTATTATGGCAGGCCTGATATGCGATTGCCTTTGCTTTTTTGCCAGGAAAAATCGCAAGGATTTATGAATTCCCGCTTTTTCTCTTCAAGCCGTCGATTAGTATTAAGCTCTTCAATCCTCGATGCCGCTTATGATTGAAGAGGCAACAATGTTGGCCACAAAGCTTCGCATGCGGCCCACCTCTCCCTTATCATCAGGATGAACGCGATTGGTCAGGAAGATGACAAAGGTTTCGGTGGCAGGGTCGATCCAGATAGAAGTTCCTGTATAGCCTGTGTGGCCAAAAGACCCGGCTGGGAAAAGGTCGCCGCTGTTGGAAGAGTGGGGCGAGGCAAGGTCCCAGCCCAGCCCCCGTCCAGAAAAAGCAACCTTCTCAAAGACACTCGTCATCCGCCTCACACTCAACGGAGAAAGGATGCGCACCCCTCTGAATTCTCCGCGCTGAAGAAGCATCTGAGCGAATACGGCCAGGTCATCAGCCGTGGAGAAAAGGCCGGCATTGCCTGAGACTCCTCCTTGAAGCCTGGCCAAAGGGTCGTGGACAGTGCCTATCAAGGGCTTGCCGTCAACTACTAGTGTCGCCGCACATTTGGGGAGATAATTCTCGGCGGGTTTGTAGAGCGTATGCTCCATTCTCAGAGGCTTGAAGATGCGCTCGGATACAAAATCATCGAAAGCCTGGCCGCTCACCTTTTCCAGGATATAAGCCAGAGTGATGAATCCAAGGCAGCTGTACTCATACTTCGAGCTTGGCGGTCCGTTCTTGGGAAGCTGGGCGATGTACTTGACAAGCGACTCCGTCGAGCAGGGATTTCCCAGTTGTGAAGCGGCTGCGGCTGCATCAGTATACCCAGGAAGTCCTGAAGTGTGGGTGAGAAGATGCCAGAGAAGGGCGTCTTCGGTTATATTCCCTTTTTCATCGGCATAGGTTGTGAATTCAGGAACGAAATCTATCACTTTGTCCATGAGCCTCAGCTTCCCTTCTTCGACAAGAGTCATCGCAGCCGTAGCCGTGGCAATCGGCTTGGTCAAAGAGGCAAGGTCGAAGAGGCTGTCGACTTCCATCTTCTTCTGTTCAGGGACAAGCTGTGAGGCGCCGAAAGCTTCTCTGAGCACGATTTTTCCTTTTCTGGCTACAAGAAGGACCGCTCCCGGAAATTGGTTCTCGGAGATGGCTTTCTGGATAAGCTCTCGGGAGCGATTCAAGCCGGCTTCAGACATCCCCACTTTGTGGGGCTTGGTGAGCGGAAGCCTGAATTGCTTTTTTTCTGAGCGGCAGGAAGAAAAATTAGCCAAGAAGATGGCTATGAAGCAGAAAAATATCAGAAGATGTTTGAATTTATTTATCATTTTTGCCTTCTCTCCCCTTTTATTAAATTTTAGGACCCATGCTTGCTTTTCTTTTGATTAAATTCAGCTAAACATCCGGCAAAAGCTTATAGCATAGGAACAGGTCGAAGTCAAAGAGATGAAGAAAATTGGGCCTGCTGTCTATCCCCTTTCCATACGTTTGAGAGCATTGCCTTATGAATTCTTTAGTGATACCTTTGGAGAATCCCCTTCGGCTTGTTGATGGGAGCTTCATTATTTTTTGCTTTTCGTTTGTTGACATGGATTCGCCCTAAGGAATATATTTCGTGTTAATTAAAAGGAGCAGGATATGAATAGGTTCCTGAGGATTTCGATTCTGCTTTTGGCTTTGGCTCTTATCCCTCCCTTTCTCGCTGCGCA
>CAZJXZ010000271.1:0-3588 GCA_964549955.1 uncultured Eubacteriales bacterium | reverse complement strand
CTTCAATCTTTGCCTTGGAAGAAGTGGTCACGAGCTTGGTATGGAAGCATTTAGAGATATCAGGCAGAGAAGGCATGATGCACTGGACATCGACGATCATCGCTTCAACGGCCCCTGTGCTCACAGCCAGCTCCTGCTGCAGGACATTCCCGGCGATAGGGAGCCCATGGCGGAGGAGAATCTCATTGGCCGTGCAGCAGATTCCGGCAAGGTTGATTCCTTGAGCGCCCTTGGATTTGGCGAGGTCAATCAGCTGTTTGTCCTGGGCAGCGAGCACGAGCATTTCCGAGAGCGCAGGCTCATGGCCGTGAACCACGATGTTGACCTTCTTTTCGGATAAAACGCCGAGGTTGACCTGGCCCCGAAGCGGCGATGGCGTGCCGAAGAGAATATCCTGGAGCTCAGTGGCCATCATCGAGCCGCCCCAGCCGTCAGCCAGGGCTGTTCTTGCGGCCTGGAGCATGATGTTTTGGTGGTCATGGTCAACACCCATGTTCGTCCGGTGCATCATCTCCACGATTTCCCTGTCTATTCCACGGGGGATGATGTTCAGATGCCGCCAGAGAGCCTGTCTTGTCTCAGGGGCAAGTCTGATGAAGGAGACCTCGCCCTCCTGCTGGCCAAAGTTTCGAAGCGCCCGCTCAGCCACTTCAGCGGCGATGGCTTCCTTTTCCCTGTCTTTGGTTTCGACGCCAAGGACAGAGGCCACCTTATTGAGCTTGTTCGCATCTTTAATAGAATAGCCTGAAGCTGGATTTTTTGCGGCTTCGAGAAGTGTTTTAGCCGCCTCCCTTCCATGGTCGCCGTGGGCAGCCGCTCCAGCAGCGATCATCCGGGCGAAATTGCGGGCAACGATATTCTCGGCTTTTGCGCCGCAGACTCCTATCCGGCGGCCCCGGCCAGAAGCGACGATACGGCAAGGGCCCATGTAGCAGATACGGCAGCAGACTCCTGATTCCCCAAAGCCGCAGCGAGGCTGCTGCCGCTCAGAGCGCTCCCAGACAGTTTCCAGGCCTTTGCTGCGAGTTCTTTCGAGCAGATAATTAACTGACCGGTCAGCACTTTTTTTTGTCATTTTTTAACGAGCAAGCATTTTACTAAGTTTCGAAAGAAGATTAAAGATTTTTTCAGAAGATTCAACAGAAAGTGTTCCGGTTCCGCAGCTTGGGGTGAGAAGGCAGCGCTCCCAGATCAAATTTTCGTCGATTCCTTTGCTGGCCAGATTTTTAATCCTTTCCTCCAATTTTTTTGCCAGTGAATCCGGAGTTTCATGTTTAATTTTTTCTGAAGTGGGAACAATTCCCCAGGCAAGGACGCCGCCGTCTTCCAGGAATTTCTTTATCTGCTCTGGATAATAAGCGATGGTCTCTCCAAATTGATAGGCATCGAAGCTGATGATGTCCACACCTGCCTCGGCGAGGATAGGCCATTCTGTATTGCCGCAGCAGTGCATTCCAGCTAAAGCTTCATCTTTTTGGATGGCATTCACCACTTCTCTCAGGCAGTTGACCACTTCTGGCCGCTGGACACTGACATAAGTCGAGGAGCCAAAGGCAGAAAGGATAGGTTCATCAATAAAACAAATCTGAGCGTAGCCCAGGGGTCTGAACTTCTTTAAAAGCCATCGTGCCTTCATCGACATCCCTTTAACCAGAACGTCTCGAAAGACATCGTTGTAATAAATTGCTCGCTTCTTCTCGTCGACGATGGCCAATCCAAAAGTCACCGGCCCTGTGACTTGGCTTTTGAAGAACTTGATAGAAGTAAGTTTTTTTTGAGTTAAATGCTCTTCCATCTCATAAATGCCGCGGCTGAAATCGGGCGAGATCTTAAAATAATCGATGTTTTCTGATATGTAGTTTTCGTAGAACTTTTCAAGCTCGCGGGTGGGGTCGCCGCTTGTGTCAAAGTACATTCGTTGTTTAGCTTCATCCAGCACGGCGCGGGGAAGCCCTTCACTGAACTGAATCTCCATCTGCTCCCGGAAGTCGATTGCCGAAAGCTGGGGCCAGAGTGGGATCTCTGGAATTGTGTTTAGGATGAGTTCACAAGCCGCTGCTGCATTTTTGTGAGGAAAGCTACCGATCCCAGTGGCTAGGCATTTAGGAATAAATATCATCCACTCCTCTTTTTATGAATTAAATCTCATCATATTATCTAGTTTCCTTGTTCGCCTAAAGAGATTATATGAAAAAGATTTTAATAAGGAAATATGGGAACACACAACCAAATTTGCATTCGGCACATGCGATGCCTTAAGAGGATTGAGTCGAATTCGGTAATGCGTCCCCGAATTCGGAATGCGATAAAAAGAATTTGGTAACGATATTTCAGTGATAAGAATTAAAGGGATTATTTCTTTCCCAGCTCTTCGACTTTCTTCTTGAGCCTTTTTATATCTTTGACGAGGTCGTAGAGTTGGGGGAGCAAGGCCCTTGTTTTGCGCCAGGTATGAATATCCAGGTGAGGATATCCGGCGACTATGGCTCCAGCCTCGATATCATTGGTGACACCTGTCTTGGCTGCAAGAATCGCCTTGTCTCCGATGACCAGGTGGTCTGCCACTCCAACCTGGCCGCCCATGATGACGCTCTTTCCTATTTTTGTGCTGCCGCCTATCCCGACCTGGGCTGCCAGGATGCTTTTCTCGCCGATCTCAACATTGTGGGCAACCTGAACCAGGTTATCGATCTTGACTCCTTTGCGGATAACCGTTTCTCCGAGCGATGCTCGGTCTATGGTCGTATTCGCTCCGACCTCGACGTCGTCCTCGATGACGACTGTCCCTACCTGCGGAATCTTGAGATGAGAGCCATCCTTGTCCTGAAGATAGCCAAATCCGTCCGAGCCGATGACAACGCCGTTGTGGATGATGACTCGGTTCCCGATTTGAACGCCTTCACGAATGGAAACGTGAGATTGGATAGTCGTCTCCCTTCCGATTTTCACTCTGGGGTAGATGGCGACGAGGGGGAAGATAATCGTCTTTTCCCCGATCTCCACTTCATCTCCGATGAAAACGAAGGCTCCGATTGAGACTTCTTTTCCAATCTTTGCCGAGGAAGAGATGACAGCCGTGGGGTGAATTCCGGGCCCAGGCTGCAAAGGCTTATGGAAGATTTCGACGACTTTGATAAAAGCAAGCTGAGGATTTTGGGCCTTGATGACTGGAATCCTTTCGTATTTCTCGCCCGCTGGAATGATCGCGGCAGAAGCCTTGCTCTTATCGAGAAGCGGGCGGTATTTTGGCGCCGCAAGAAAAACCAGGTCTCCCTCTCCAGCCTTCTCCAGGCTCGATACGCCCCGAATCTCTATCTTTCCATCCCCATCAAAAGGGCAGCTGAGCAGCCGGGCAATTTCCTCCACGGTCAGGCGCAGAGCTTGATTTTTATTTGCTTTCTTCTCTGGCATCGATTCGCTCGTTCAGGACAGCGGCCAGCTCCGCCCCCCAGAGCAGGATGATAAGCGAGAAGGAGATCCAGAGCATGAAGAAGATGATGGAGGTCAGGGTGCTTTGCAAAAACTTGGAGAGGACAATCCCTATGGCAGAGACATGGGCCACATAAAAGGCGAAAATCCTTTTAAAGA
>CAZJXZ010000270.1:0-3593 GCA_964549955.1 uncultured Eubacteriales bacterium | reverse complement strand
GGAAGATTTTCTGCTGGGCATCGTAAAAATAAAGGTCTTTTTCAACCTTGCCAGCCAAATTAAGGTCGCAGTAATCGAGAGTCAGGACGTTGGCAGCTTTTGGCTTTATCTCTATCTCATCCTGGGGGGAGATTTCTTCGAATGCCAAACTCGGCTCTGCAATCTCTTCGGCCTTCTCAGAGCGGATGCAAAGAAGCAGGCTTCCTCCTGAAGGAAGATTAAAATCGATCTCAAGCCGGCCGTCGTTCCTCTTAAAAGGATAAGCTGAAACTTTTCCAGTGAATGGGTCCCATTTTTCAATCGACCCGCCTGAAGCGGAAAATCTTCCTGTCGATGTCTCCTTGTCGCTGCTGTTCGAAAGAAAAACGATCTCCGCATCAGCCAGCACGCGGCGGTGATGGAACAAAAGGCCTGAGATGCTCCGAGCATCCTTAAAATTGAGGCCGGAAGGGCAGACGTCATTTATGGCAGTTGCCCAGCTTTCTTCCTTGGATATGAGCCAGTTTTTGCCAAACTCAGAAGCAAGCTTTGCAGCATCATCCTTTGCCTTTCCATCAACATACTTTGGCAGAACTTCCGAAGAAAGAATGATGCCGCCGCTCTCAAGAAACTTCCGGAAGAGATTTAGTGTTTCCTGATTCAAATTTTCAAGGCCAGGAGGGAGGACAACAAGCTCATAAGCTCGCTCTCCGACAATCAGCTTTTTCTGGCGAGCCCTGCCGTGATTCTTGAGAATATCCTCGCTGGCCAGGTCATACTCAACCTGTTCCTTCTCCAATCCGCTGACAAAGGCTTGAAAATCATTTCCAATCTTTTCCATGCGATCCCCTTCTGCTGCAGGCGAATAATACATCCAGGCCGTGGTGGTCGGCTCAAGGACGAGGATTCTATTCTCCTGCTGTCCTCTGCTCATGACCACAGAAAGACGTCCAAAATAATCGGCGAGCAGCGAATAAGCGTGCCACCAGGGCTCATGGTAAGAAAAGGAAAGAGGGTGGTCGCGCTTGCGAGCTCCCTTGATGGTGATATAGGAGAGATGCTGGTTTAGGAAATTCACCCCCAGGACATACTCCCAATCGCCGATGCGCTTCTGGTCGAAGAAAGTCATGTCCCAGCCGCCTGCTCCATATGTCTCTGACATTGTCCTCAGCCTTCCCATCTGGTTAGCCACGCTGCGAATCTCCTTGACTGCTCTGGTGTTTCCAAACTGAGCATGGGTGTCTGTTCTCCATTCATTCATCAAGCAGTCTATGCCCGGCATATGGGCATAGGCAGCCATGGCCAGATTATCTGGAGAGAGACGGGGAAAAGGCCATTCGTGCTCCCAGTAATGGCCGGTAAAAGCGAGCTTATTCCTTGTGCAGTAATCGTAATAAGGCTTAGCCCAGTTATCGATGAAAAGGTCGAGCAGGGTGGCATGAAAATTGTGCCTGACCGTCATCCAATCGCCGACTTCTTCGAAGAGTGAGGGCAGATTGAGCCGCAGGTCATATCCCCACTTGGCTTGAAATTTGTCGAAAAGCGAAGGCGTGAAGTTTATGATGTTCCTGGCTCCTACAGGAAGAATATGAGACTCATCCTGGAATACTCCAGGAACAGTGGCACCAAATTCATCGCCGATAGCTTTCTTGTAGGCGTTAAGGGTGACATCCAGAAATTTCTCGGTCACTTCCCTGCGCATGATATCCACATAGGTAAACCCTCCATACCAGAGCGAAGGATTGGCCTGCTTCAATTCGAAGATATAGAACTCTCCCTCAGGAAAGGATTGAGCTCTGGCCTGCTGAGTGATGTCCTCAAAACCTGATTCAGTTTTTCTCAGAACAAGAAAGGGCTGAGAATCGGAAGACAGCTGGAGCTTATCGGTCTTCGTCATCTGCAATCCCTTTCCTGCTGCATCCGGCATCTCGGCCGGCACATGCCCGCCAGCAAAGCCGGATGGGTAGGAGTTCTCGTCATAGAGCCAGACTTTCATCCCCAGGCTTTTCCCTTTATCGACAGCATAGCGGCACAAATCGAACCATTCCTGGGAGAGATAGGGTGTGATCAATCCTGGTCGGGGATGGATGAAAACCCCGCCTATGCCGTGGGCTTTGAAATCCGCTAGCTGGGTCTCGATCTGCTCACGGCTGACTCTATCATTCCATACCCAGAGAGGAGCGCTTCGAAATTCAGAGGGCGGATTCTCGAATTCGGCAAGAACCGCGGTATAGGAATCGTAGCCGGGCTTTCTCTGGCAATTCTGTCCGATGAAGCAGACCAAAAAAAGGGCAACAAAGAAAATTAAAAGTTTTTTCATCATGGCAAACCTCTTCTAAAATGATTTTTAAGCTTTTTATAGCTTTTATCACAGAGAAAGATAGACTTCAAGCCGATAAATGAATTGAAGAATTTGCATTGTAATTTGAAGGACAGGAATTTGAGGAAAATTTGAGGGATACCTTAATTTTAATAGTAAATTCAATGATCGCCTATAATCTTCAAAAGCATCGTGTGGCGTATGGCCCGCACCGCTAATTAAAATTTCATTATTATCACGAAATTTGGAATTCTTCAATTAGAAATTAGGTATTGTGTCCCTATTATTAATGTCCCTATTATTTAACGATTTTTTATTTAAAAATCTTTTTGATGGGAAAGGTCGCGTATCCTTTGAAGGGCATAACTTGTATACGCTTCGTCCTTAGCTGGGCAACAACCCGATGGCTGGCATCCAGGACTTCTGTTTGGATTTGGTAGATAGCTTCTGGCTCCAAGGTCTTTGACAGGGTGACATCATAATATCGAGCCTTGCCATGAGAAGGGCCGTCATTCATCCTTTCTGGAATTTTCACCTTATAGAGATCATAAGAGTTTGAAAATCGCTGTTTTTCAAAATTATAGGCCTGCACCGTGAATTCGACTGAAGCCACTCCTGCTATATCTAGCAAGGGCTGGCCGAAGCGCATGATGCACTTGCCCCCTTCTTTCCAGATCAAAGTCATGGCTTCAAATCGCTTCTCAAAATCGTGGCCTTCAATCAAGTTGTGAACTTCATATGCCGGAACCCATTCGGGAAAGGTGAAGTCGGTGGAGGAAATAGCGCCCAAAGATTCATAGGCCGCCAAGCCGCCGTGCGTTCCAGAGCGGCCTTTGAATTTTGCCAGGAATTTCATAAACTTGCTGCCGCTTTCAAATCCACGCTTGAGGCTCACCAGGACGGATGCAGGATGATTTACGCCTCTATGAGTGAGGCCTGTCTGGATGCGCATCAGGCTATCCGGATAGAAGGTTTTAACCGAGGCTTCAAAAACTTTGGACTGAGGAATCCATTCTCCAACCGGAAGTCCCTGCTCGACCAATCCTAAAGGCTCTTCTCCGCTTATATCCGCAATTCGGAATTCGTTTCTCTCTTCATTGTAATCAAAAGATAGCGTTCCTTTCTGAGAAATCACAAGAAAGAGGCCCTGCTCATTGTCAAAAGTCACAACCACATCAGCCCAAGGTTGGACAGCAAGAAGATGAGCTAATTCCACCTTGCGTGCATCCTGAATGAAGAAAGGGGCGACGGACAGGATGCCGCTGTTGTGAAAAACAACATCGTCAGGGCCTTT
>CAZJXZ010000269.1:0-3595 GCA_964549955.1 uncultured Eubacteriales bacterium | reverse complement strand
ACAATTTCTTTCCATACCGATTTTTATATTGAGCTGATGAACCGCCTTCCCCGCCTTGAGGTCAAGGAAACAAAGGTCAAGCCCCTTGAAGACGGGCTCTATCAACTGACCGTTTATTTCACTAACAGCGGCTGGTTCCCGACTTCAACAGCTCAGGGAAGAAGGGCCGGGACCTCCTGGCCGATAAGGGTCCAGCTTCGGATTGCAAAAGACCAGACAATATTTTCAGGCCGAGCGACTGAAACCATCTCCTTCATCGACGGAAGCGGCGATACCAAGAAGCTTGAATGGACGGTGAGAGGCAAGAAAGGTTCTAAAGTCACGATCACTGCCAGCTCGCCAAAGCTCGATTCAGTGACGACGGCCATCGTCCTCGATTAAAATGGAGGAAGAAATGAGAAAGAATAAAGTCTTCTCAATATTAATCGGGATAGCTTTTTCTCTGGCTTTATTGACTCCGAAAGCTTTGCCCCAGACCGAGGTCAAGCTCTCCTTCGACCATTTCTACGACCACAGAGAGCTCAGCGAAGCTTTGAGGGCTCTGGAAAAAGCCTATCCTCAGCTGCTGAAGCTCATCTCTCTTGGAAAATCATACCAAGGCCGCGACATCTGGGCTGTGGTCATCAACAACCCCAAGACAGGCCCTGAGGAGCATAAGCCAGGATTCTATATCGACGGCAACATCCACGGCAATGAGATCCAGGGCACTGAAGTCGCTCTCTACGCCATCTGGTATTTGCTCAAAAACTACGGAAAGACAGAGCTTGCCACCCGTCTTATTGACGAAAGAGCTTTCTATATCATTCCTTCCATGAACCCTGATGGAAGGGATTATTTCGTCGACAAGCGGGAAACCCACCGCTCAGGCTTTCTTCCCTATGATGACGACAAGGACGGCGTTGCCGACGAGGACGGTCCTGAAGACCTGGATGGCGACGGCTTCATCACTCAGATGAGAAAGAAAGACCCGGCCGGAAGCTACAAACTCCATCCTGACGATCCGAGAATCCTGATTCCGGTGCGGCCTGGAGAAAAGGGCGAGTACATCATGCTGGGAATGGAAGGCATCGACAACGACGGCGACGGCTTGATCAACGAAGACCCGCTCGGCGGCTACGACATGAACCGCAATTTCGCCTTCAACTGGCAGCCTGAGTATGTCCAGGACGGCGCAGGCGCCTTTCCCTTCTGTTTTCCAGAGACAAAAGCCTCGCGGGACTTTCTCCTTGCCCACCCGAATATCATGGGAGGGCAGAGCTTCCACAATGCTGGAGGAATGATCCTCAGGGGTCCGGGCGCAAACAACCTGGGAGAATATCCCATGGCTGATATAAGAATCTACGACTACATCGGAAAAAAGGGCGAGAAAATCATCCCTGGCTACAGGTACATCACCGTTTATAAAGACATGTACACTGTTTACGGCGGAAGCCTCGATTTCCTCTACAACATCCTCGGCGCCTACACCTTCAGTAATGAGCTGGATATATCGCCGACTTTCTATTTTCCTATTGGCGGAAGGCAGAGGGGTGAAGCCAGAGCCGGCGAAGCGGAAGAGGACCCAGAGCTGACGAGGCTCCGTTCCCTTGCCCAGAGGCTGGAGGAGATGACTTATCACGACCTCATCTTGTTGGGAGAGCAATTTGCCAACTGGAAGCCTTACAAGCACCCTCTTTACGGCGAGATTGAAATCGGCGGAGTGAAATTATACGGAACTCGCGTCCCGCCTTCCTTCCAGCTGGCTGACACCTGCCACCGCAACGCAGCCTTCTGCTTTTACCATGCTGACCAGCTTCCCCGGCTTGAATTCGACAAGGTTGAAGTCAAGAAGCTGGAAGGAAACCTTTACCAAGTCGATGTCAGCCTCAGAAATATCCGTGTCACTCCGACAATTTCGACTCAAGCCATGCAAAAGAGGCTGCATAGGGCCGACAGGCTGAAAGTCGAGGGCAAAGACGCCAAGCTTCTTGCTGCAGGACGGATGATGGATAATTTCCGAGGAATCACCCGCAAGGTTGATACTCGCCAAAATTACATCTGGGTCGAGTCAGGAATTCCCAGCTTCGGCCGGGTCGACTACCGCCTGCTGGTCAGAGGAAAGGGAAGCATGAACCTTGCCTATGATTCTCTCAAAGGCGGATACTATACAAAGACAGTCGACTTGAAATAGGAATTGAAATGATAAATGATTTTTATGAAAGGAGAAAAAAAATATGGAAAAAAAGGTCAGGGTAATATTCGATGCCCGAGTACTCATTGCTTTGCTCGTCATCATTGTCGGTATTCTCTTGCTTATCGAAAATCTGGGCTATGACATTGGGCTGAACATCTGGGAGCTTTGGCCGCTTATCCTCGTCATCCTGGGAATAAGCATGCTGGCCAAGCCAAGAGAAATCCGCCAAACGCTCAGCGGGTCGATTCTGCTTCTGGTCGGCATTTTGTTCTTGCTGGATACTCTGGATATCGTTCCCTACGCCATCTGGGATTTCTGGCCTGTTATTGTGATTCTCGTCGGCATCCTGATTCTCAAGAATGCCATCTGGGGAACGCGGAGAGTTCCGTCTTCAAGTCAGTATGTCAATCTTTCTTTCGTCCTGGGTGGTGGGGATTTCAAATTCAATACAGACAAATTCAAGGGAGGCCGGGTGACAGCCATCCTGGGAGGCGGAACGATCGACCTGCGGCAGGCGGATATTGAGGAAGCAGAGGCGGTGCTGGATGTGTTTGCTTTCATGGGCGGCATTGAAGTTAGGGTGCCACACCACTGGGAGGTTAACCTGCAGGGCACGCCCATCCTGGGAGGAATCGACAACAACACCTCTCTTCTCAGACCCGATGAGAGCTCAATCGCCAAGGGAAAGAGCGTGAAAAAGCTGGTCGTCAAGGGTTCGGTCATCATGGGAGGGGTTGAGATAAAAAACTGAACTAAAATTCACTCCGCAAAAACTCAAAATATTCTCCTTTCCAAGATTTTTTTTGATAAAGCAGAATTTCTCGACCCCTTTTAGAAAAATCCTCCAATTCCAGACTCGATACATATATCAAAGTCATTTTTAGCTGTCAAACAAGACAAGAAGAGAAAAATAAGACAACCATTTCCTCTTTTTTCTCGTATTAATTCTATGAGGTAATGAGTATTAGATAAAGGCGATTGATGTTGCTAGGTTGTTGCCCATCGCTAAAATTCTCAAGGCAAGCAATCATTTTGGACGAAAATATATTTTTCAGGTGCGATCTTAAAGGAGTTGGAGGATGAATAGAAAAGCAATATTCTCGGTCATTTGGATTATGATCTTTGTGCCTCTTTTGATTGCGGCAAAGGTTCCCAAGGCTCAAGAGCAAAAAACCGTTACAGCCATTCAGGCCGACCAGCCGATAACCATCGACGGCATTCTCAACGAAAAAATCTGGCAGAAAGAAGGTTACAGCGATTTTCTCCAGTCTGATCCTCACGATGGCGCTCAGCCGACAGAAAAAACCGAGGTCCTGGTCGCCTATGACGAGAAGGCTATTTATATCGCAGCCAGGCTTTATGACTCACAACCCGAGCTCATAAAACGTCAGTTGGGCCGCCGGGACGATTTCGTCGATTCTG
>CAZJXZ010000268.1:0-3648 GCA_964549955.1 uncultured Eubacteriales bacterium | reverse complement strand
CGGAACATTGAAAAGACGGCAGGCATAGGCAATGGATAGAGCGTGATTTCCAGTCGAAGCGGTGAACACTCCCCTTTCCCGCTGCTCATGGCTCATGTGGGAGATGAGATTGATTCCACCCCTGACTTTGAAGGCGCATGTTGGCAGATGATTTTCATGCTTGACATAGACTTCAGCCTCAAGAAGCCTGTCGAGCTGAGGGTAAGAGTGCAGAGGAGTCTGAGGCAGATATTTGCTTATGATGCTTCTGGCTTCCAGGACATCCTTGAAAGTCGGCCTTTCCTGTTTCATGGTCACTTCCTCGTTTTTAATTCTTAAATTCTTTTTGCGATCGAGCCAAAATGAATATTTATTGCGATTTCAGCAAGCTGACAAACTGGTGCTTATTAGGGAAGAGAGCCGGTGTGCCTCCGGTGTGAAAGAAAAGAACGTTATCGCTTTTCTTAAAATAGCCTTTTTTGACGAGGTCGATGAGGGCTGCCATGGCTTTTCCGGTGTAAACAGGGTCGAGAAAGATGCCTTCCTTGATCGAGACGAGGCGGATGGCTTCTGCAATTTCTTTATTGATGACGCCATAGCCTTCTTTTATGTACTCATCAAGAACGACGATATCATCTTTTTTGATTTTGAGGTTCAGGCCCAGTGCCTTTTCAGTCTCCTGGGAGATAGCCAGAACCTCCTTTCCGAAAGTATCTTTATCATCAGAGACGCTGATCCCCAGAACTTTTATCTTTTCGCTTAAAGCTTTGGCTCCGACAGTCAGGCCTGCCTGGGTTCCTCCTGAGCCTGTGGCGTGGACTACATGGCTGATTTCAATACCTTGTTCACGAGCCTGCTCCATCGCCTCGACAAAAGCATTGACGTAGCTGATCGCTCCCAGAGGCTTATCCATCGACCCTCCTGGCATCGAACCGCCAATAGGAGCCACGTAAGGCTTATATCCCCACTCTTTGACCTCATTCTCCACCTCTTCGATTATCTCCTTAACATCCGCTGCGCTCACTGTTTTTCCCTTTGCCGCTTCCTTTATCCTGATATCAGCCTCGACGATGAAATCCAGAAGAAGGTTTCCGTCATATTCATCTGGGAGGTCGTAGGTCTTAAACAAAAGCAGGATGGGCTTTATGCCGAATTTCCTGGCTGCAGCCGCAGTCTGGAGGCACCAGTTTGACTGCAGGCTTGCCCAGGTGATGATGACATCTGCCTTTTTATTCAAGACATCCTGGATGATGAACTCCAGCTTGCGGGATTTGTTGCCGCCGAAAGCAAGACCGGTTAGGTCATCCCTCTTGATGTAGATTTGCGGCCCGCCCAGAGCTTGAGTAAGATTCTCAAGTTTATAGAGAGGAGTCGGTAAAAAAATCAGGCTTTTTCTTGGAAAATTTGTGATTTTCTTTTTTATTTCAGGCAAAGAAACTAGTCCCATTTTTTACCTCAATTGTCTAAACTTTATAACAGAAATGCAGGTTTAAATCAAAGCCTGGCAAAAGGCTTAAAGCAAACTTTTTATAGCATTCTCTATTTGTCTTTATATTCCTGAATCTCAAATCTGTATCTTTTTACAAATTTGTAATCATCCTTTGTGACCACAGCATAAGCTTTGCCGTTTTTAAAGAATAATAATTCAGAAAATATACCTTCAGCAGGTATTTTTGTTTTAAAGTTAGCTATGTATCTCCCGTCCTGATCAAAAATGTCAAAAAGCGTGTATTCGCCTTCAAGGGAATCAACAATCACAGCCAGCCAGCCGTTCTCCATCAAAGTAAAGCTCTGATAGGCAGGCTTGTATTTGGGGTATTTTATCTTTTGAGATGCTTTTTTCTTCATGTCCTCAGTGAAGACCGGGGCTGCGAAACCCTCGATGGCCATTTTGACAAAGCTTCCTTTATCCTTTTCACTCACAGGGATTGGGTCATAATCTCTCGAGATTTTTTTTATTATCTTTCCACCAGGCGAATATAGATTTATCTCATATTTACCTGAATAACCCAGATAAATTAGGTCATTATTTGCCAATATCAATCTGACGTACGGTCTAAATGCCATCATACCGAATGCCTTAGCAAGAAACTCCACCATAGCAGATTCGTCCCTTCCTGTGGGCAGGGCCATTTCGATTTCGTCTTTATAAAGTTCTGCCATTAAATTGAATTTGTCATCGAAAAGGCCATAAATATAGATTTGCTTCGAGACATTGGCTTCTTGAGACATAATCCACTTATTGGCGACGATGAAACCTTTTGAATTGATATAAAGGTCAATATATCTTTCTTGCATTTGTATTTGTTTTAAATATTTTCCATTTTTGTCAAAAAAGGAAATTCTGTTGTTCACCGAGTCAGCTATATATAAATTGTTGTCTTTGTCAAATCGAGGCACAGATAAACTCTGAAACTCTCCTGGCCCCTGCCCTTTCCTGCCGATGGTGAGGAGATATTTTCCTTGGGGATTGTATTTCAGGATTCTATTGTTATCAGAATCGCTCACGTAAAAATTTCCGTCTTTATCAGTATTAAAATAAATGATTGTGCCAAACATGTAATTTTCATCGCCCTCAACTTCTCCTATAGAAAGCTCTTCATTAAAGACAATCCGCATTTTTGTCCCACTTTTATATACAGGTGCTTTCGGGTTAGAAACAACAACCTCTTCAGATTTTTGAATTCCACTCATCTCTCCAGCAAACGTTTTTTTGCCGAAATAACTTATTGCCGAAAAAATGAGGACGCTAGAAACAAAAAAAGAAAAGATTTTGCTATTCATTTTCTCCCCCTTATGATTCTCTATCTTATATACTTAAAATAACGGAAATTCATCTCTTATTTATCACAAAGGCCTAAGTCTTTTCTTTATATAATCAGCATATTTAACGTTGCCATCATCATCCACTTCGCTCTGTAAATTTTTTAAAAAGCAGAATTATGAATATATAAAAAGCTGAAATGGTGGGCACAGCGATATAATAATAAAATTTGAGCTGCGACTTCAGAGGCTTTACATCAAATTTTTTAAAAGTCATCCAGAACGCCGTCCCTATAGGAATGAGAAGAAGGGCTGCTGCGAGTAAGTCCGATAATAAAGCTCCTGTGGAGAATTTGTTGTATTTCGAAGGATCCCAACCGATAAAAATTAAATGGATCATCGTGGAAGCCAGATAATAAGCAGAAAAAATAAAGGAAACCCCAACAGCTCCTAATACAAACGAAGTGACTGAGATACTCATAAAAGCAGATATAAAAAAGACGACAATCAGGTATAATCCATTTATCCAAATGTTTTTAAATATCGAAAAGAAAATTGAAGCGATGATCAAAAGAAGCAAAAATAAGAAACGCGGAGCGATTTTATACCTTAGGGCTTCAAGCCTTGAGAGCGGAAGGGAGAACAGATACTCGAATGCCTTGTCTTTTCTCTCGGATTGGAAGATGGTCAAACCTGCGACAACTGGGTAGATGATCATAGTGATAAGAAATACAAAATGAAAAATATCCGCAAGTTTCCAGCCATAATGGATGATAAGTTTATCAAAGACAACGCCGAGAGGAACGCCAAGCAACAAAAGCATGCATTCCATAAACTGTTTAAAAGCGTCGGAAAATTCTTTCTTAAGCATATTCCCCTCCTATGAAGGCGCTGACAATCTCTGTC
>CAZJXZ010000267.1:0-3653 GCA_964549955.1 uncultured Eubacteriales bacterium | reverse complement strand
AGCAGCGCTTGGCTTCTCGCATCGCCATTTCCTTGTTGAAGCCGAGTTCGACTTCTCTGAAGTTGCCGATTCGCTCTTCTATGGATAATGCTGGCATCTCAGGCCTTTCAAGCTCTGCAGCTTCCTCGGCCGACAATTCTAGCGGAGGCACCTCCAATCTAGGCTCTGTCGGCTTGTATTCCCTTTTAGGGCTTTCACCTCTTAGATATCTATGGATGGATTCAGCGGCAATCTTTCCAGCTTGCATGGCTTCGAGTACAGTTGCCGGGCCTGAGACGACGTCTCCTCCGGCGAATATCCCCGGGATACTGGTCACCATGGATTCAGTATCGACTTCCAGAGTTTTCCATTTGGAGACATTAATTTTAGTTTTGCCTTCGAGGAAGGAAAGGTCAGGCTCCTGTCCTATGGCCGGCATGAGGGTATCTATTTCAAGCTCGAATTCGCTTCCGGCAACAGGCACAGGCCTCCGTCTTCCGGATTTGTCGAAGTCCCCGAGCTCCATCCTGGTGCATTTAATCTTTGTCAGCTTTCCATTTTTGGCGTAAGCCTCTATGGGCAGTGTTAAAAATTCAATCTTGATTCCTTCCTTCAAGGCTTCATCTATCTCTTCTTTGTTGGCAGGCATCTCAGGCCTTGTCCTTCTGTAGAGGATGGTGACTTCAGCTCCCAGACGCCAGGCTGTTCGTGCGGCGTCGATGGCTGTATTCCCTCCGCCGACAACAGCCACTTTCTTGCCGACAGCTGCCTTTTTATCTAGGTTGTATTTCTTCAGAAATTCAATCGGGTCGATGACGCCTTCGACGTTTTCGCCCGGAATTCCCAACTTCAAATTCAGAGGAGCGCCTGTGGCAATGAATATCGACTTGTATCCTTTGGCGAACAGGCCATCGATGGTTAAATCTTTTCCGATACGGGTATTGGTTCTAATTTCCACGCCAAGTTGTTTGATGGCATCAATTTCAGAGTAGAGGATGTCCTTTGGCAGCCTATACTCGGGTATTCCCCAGGATAACATTCCTCCTGGGACTTTCTCGGCTTCAAAAATTGTCACATCATAGCCTTTCTTGGCCAGCTCCCAACCTGCCATGAGCCCTGCAGGACCGGAGCCGACTACAGCCACCTTTTCATATTTTTTCGAAGCAGGCCTGACTGCAGGCTTTCCGCCGTTTGTCCTTTCATAATCGGCAACAAAGCGCTTGAGATGTCTGATAGCAATAGGCTCTCCCACTTCTCCTGCTCTGCACCGTATCTCGCAAGGATGGTGGCAGACCCGGCCGCAAACGCTGGGCAAGGGGTTGGCCCAGCGGTTGACCTCCAAGGCTTCCTTGAACTTGCCTTGAGCGATCAAGGCGACATAGGAGCAAGCCTCGGTGTTGATGGGGCAGGTGTGCTGGCAGGGAGAAGAGACCAAGTCGTTGCAGACTCCTGCCGGGCATCTCTTGTATTTGATGTGAGCTTCGTATTCATCTCTGAAGTAGCGAAGAGTGGTTAAAACAGGATTCGGGGCAGTGTTTCCCAGCCCGCAGAGAGCAGTCGCTTTAATGTTTGTCGCCAAATCTTGGAGAAGAACCAGGTCGTCCATCTCTGCCTTGCCCTTTTTTATTCTGGACAGGATTTCGAGCATCCGGGGAATTCCTTCTCGGCAGGGCGTGCATTTTCCGCAGGATTCATCCTTGGTGAAGGTGAGGAAGTAATGAGCCATATCGACCATACAGGTATTTTCATCGGTAATAACCATGCCTCCGGAGCCCATCATCGAGCCGGCTTTTGTCAGTTGCTCGTAATCCACAGGAAGATTCAAGAGCTCGGCCGGGATGCATCCGCCAGAGGGTCCGCCGATCTGGACAGCCTTGAATTTTCTGTCCTTGAGTATTCCACTGCAGATATCAAAGATGATCTCTCCTAAGCTGAGTCCCATCGGAACTTCGACCAAACCTGTATCCTTGACTTTGCCCACGACAGAAAAGACCTTTGTCCCCTTGCTTATTTCTGTTCCGATGGATGAGTACCACTTCGCACCACGATTGATAATCGGGGCGACATTCGCCCAGGTTTCGACGTTGTTGATGTTTGTCGGCTTTCCCCAGAGACCGCTCTCAGCCGGGTAGGGAGGACGGGGTCGGGGCTCGCCCAGACGGCCTTCCACAGAAGCAATGAGCGCTGTTTCCTCTCCACAGACAAAAGCACCGGCGCCCCTGACTACTCTGACATCAAAAACAAATCCGGTGCCCAGGATATCTTTTCCCAGCAGCCCATAGTCTCTTGCCTGGTCGATGGCTAAGAACATTCTTTGAAGGGCCAAGGGATATTCGTTGCGGATATAGATAAACCCTTCTTTGGCTCCTATGGCTCTGGCTGCGATGAGCATCCCTTCGAGCACGGAATGAGGGTCGGCTTCGATGATGCTCCGGTCCATGAATGCGCCTGGGTCGCCTTCGTCGCCGTTGCATATAAGATATTTTGGCTCTCCCTCAGCATTCTTCACAAATTCCCATTTTAATCCTGTGGGGAATCCGGCTCCCCCTCTGCCTCGAAGCCCGGAATTCTTGACCTCCTTGATTATCTCTTCTGGAGTCATTTTGGTCAGGGCTTTGGCCAGAGCGGTGTAGCCATCTCGGGCGATATAATCCTCGATTTTTTCCGCGTCGATCAAACCCCTGTTCCTGAGCGCAATCAGGATCTGTTTTTTGAAGAAGCCGATATCACTCAACTTGGGGACCGGGATTTTTTCCGCAGGCGGAGTATACATGAGTCTCTTAACCGGCCGCCCTTTGAGAAAGTGCTCTGTGACGAGATAGGGAATGTCTTCCAGACTGAGCTTGTTGTAGAAGATATTATCAGGTTTCACAACCAGAAGAGGCCCGGCTTCACAGAAGCCGTTGCACCCGGTTGTGACCGCAAGCACCTCGTTTTCCAGGCCTTGTTTTTTTATTTCCTTCTCCAGCGCTTCCTTTATCTCGAAGGAATGATTGGAGACACAGGCTGTTCCGCCACAAACCATGAGATGCAAGCGATAGACTTTGTCTTTCATCCGACCCTCCTTGCTTTAAACAGCTCTCTCGCTACCTATGGCCAGGACATAATCTTTGACAGGCGTACCGCCGATGATGTGTTTTTGGAAAATTTCTTTTGTTTTTTCCGGGGTTAACTCAACATACTTCAGCGGAGCTTGGTCCGCAGCTTCGACAGTGATCATGGGTTCGCGGCTGCATAAGCCTGCACAGCCTGATGTGGTGAGGAGAATATCCTGAGCATTTGTTTTTTCTATCTCTTCGACCAGGCTGTCCATGATTTTGCGGGCGCCGGCTGCGATTCCGCATGTGCCCATATGAACCGTGATCTTCGTCTTGTAAGGGCCGCCTTCTCTGAGCTTTGTTGTTCTGGCTGCATCCTCTTTGATTTTCGCTAAATCTTCTATTTTTAGTTTAGGCAATGCTTCCTCCTTTACTTTTTGTATTGTTTGAGGATTGGGGCTATTTTTGATTCTGCAAGCTTCCCGTGCACATCCTTTCCAACCATCATCACCGGAGCAAGGCCGCAGCAGCCTAAACATCGAACCTCATCAAGGCTGAAATTGAGGTCAGCGGTTGTCTCGCCCCTCTTGATTTTCAGCTCTCTCTCCATTTTTTCCATGATTCTTCCTCCGCCTC